>NZ_QAIU01000585.1:0-18077 GCF_003061205.1 Pseudomonas sp. HMWF006 | reverse complement strand
TGCCTATCTGCTCTACGGCAGTTGGTCGTTGGGGGTGGTGATGACCGCTGCGATGACGCTCAACCTGTTGCTCGCGGCGCTGATGGGGGTGCTGATTCCGATGACCCTGGCGAAGATGGGGCGCGATCCGGCGATGGGCGCGAGTGTGATGATCACCGCCATGACCGACAGTGGTGGCTTCTTCATCTTCCTGGGGCTGGCGACAATCTTCCTGCTCTAACCGTCTGCAAAGAAAAGGCCCGCCAAAATGGCGGGCTTTTTTTGTGCCTGTTGATGGGTGATTAGTAACCTGTGGTGAGGGGATTTATCCCCGATGGAATGCGCAGCAGTCCCTCTTTTTGGGGCCGCTTCGCAGTCCATCGGGGATAAATCCTCTCATCACGAATGTATGTCAGACGGCTAACCCGTCAAATCGCAGGCAAAAAAAAGCCAGCACTTATGCTGGCTTGAGATGTTCGGTATGGCTCAGGACGCGTCTGCGGCCATCTCGGCGTCGTGAGCGATCAGCGACACCAGAGCGTTCTGTTGACGGTGAGACAGCTGACGGAAGCGTTGCAGCAGTTCACGCTCGTGCAGCGAAAGCTCCGGGCTGTCCAGGCGCATGCTCAGCTCTTCGCCCAGTGCACCTTCCTGAATAAGACTCTGCTCAAGGCGTGCAATGATTTCGGAGTTCATGCTGCGATGATGATTGCGAGCCACCTCGGCAATGCGTTCACGCATCCCGTCTGGCAGACGTACGACGAACTTGTCAGCCGTACGGCTGGAATAAATTGCCTGTTTCAATGGGCGCATATATTTAACCGGTTAGTTCAGGGGAGCGGTTCTCGGAATTGGCCGCAGGATGTGTGGTAGGACAAGCATCCGCGCCAAATGGTTCAACCTGAATTGTTAAGAGGCCCGCATCATGCCTCAAAATTGCCAGATCATTGGCGTCAATTCTGTGACAAATATTGAGCTGGGTAAAGGCGTAATGCCAGCACCAATTATCAGAAATGCGGACTGGTTGGAAAACTTTGCCTTGGCCCGCATCAATGGCCGCTTCCTGATGCACATCAATTGATGCCCGAAGGCTTCAGAACGTGCATGCTATGCGGCTTTCTATCCTTGTTTCCTTACCTGTACAGGATAGTGGCAATTTGCCGATTTACTAGGGGCAGACACGTTCCGGAGGGTGTTTTCAGGATGGATGGCAGGCTTATTTATCTGATGGGGCCTTCCGGATCGGGCAAGGACAGCCTGATCGAAGCGGCGCGTGAGCCGCTACGGGCGATGAATTGCGAAATCATTCGCCGGGTGATTACCCGATCAGCGGAGTCGGTGGGTGAAGACGCCGTCGGCGTCACGCCGCAAGAGTTCGAGCAGCGCCAGCGTGATGGCGATTTTGCCCTCGCCTGGCACGCCAACGGCCTCGCGTATGGCATCCCGATAGAAATGGACGAATGGTTGCGCGCCGGTCGTCATGTGCTGGTGAATGGCTCGCGCGCCAACCTGCGTGACGCGCTGACACACTATCCGACGCTGATTCCGGTGCTGCTGACGGTGAAGGATGAAGTATTGCGCGAGCGCCTGGTGCGACGCGGTCGAGAGACCTTTGAGCAGATCGATGCGCGGCTTGCGCGTAACGCGTTATTCAAGGACCGGCGAACCAGCGATCTGCCTGTTCATCTGATCGACAATTCAGGTGCTCTGGTGGATGCCGTCAATCAATTACTGGACTTGATCCGGCTCAACGCAACACCGGATCGAACTTGATCCTGCGTCCGGCGACCAGTGCCAGTGCGAACAACACCGCAAACACGCCGCAGCCAACCAGGGGCAGGGTGATTTCGGTTTCCTCGAACAGCGAAAAATGCACGACGCCACTCAATAAGGCGAGGATCAGAAATCCTGCGGCTGATTTGGACATGCTGTACTCCTGAAGATATTTCAAAAAACCAGACGTTCGGTGTCGCGCGTCGGCAGTGCTGGCTCAGGCTCATTGACTGCCTGCGCCGCGAAGTCGCTCTGATCGCTCAACACCGCCCACTGCGGCGCTTTCTGCACCTGCAAGTAATGCGGCATACGCTGAGCCACCGGTTCAGCACTCTCGGGAACAAAATGAAAGCCAACCAAAACCGCGAGAGCGATTGCGTTTGCAAGCAGGAGAGTGCTGTTCATGGGGCGGACTCCGTTTGTTCTGTTATGTGAACAGACAAAGCAGCCGTCGTGCCAACAGTCTAACCGCTGTTAAGTCCTTTAAAAACAAGCATTTGGAAGGGTTTTTCAGCAGGCTCAGGTTGCATTCTGCAATGATGGCTTTTTGCGGCAGTGCAAATTGCACGGTAATTCATCCCGCAAGGTTGCAGGGCGCCTGCCTACACTTAAAAAGCCCACGGACGACATGACAAATAGAGGGCTGGCCGTTAACATGCTCGCCGTCCGTCGCGCCGCATCCGGCCGTGACAACTCAGTGTCTCAGTAGCTCAATTGGATAGAGCATCCCCCTCCTAAGGGGAAGGTTGCAGGTTCTTATCTGGGCTACTCACCAGACTCCTATTGGAGGGGGCGTGTTGATAAGGAGTTGCCAGATCCGATAGATCTGTACGAGGACATGCGCGGACTTATCGCTACATCGCAAATTGCTCAAGGTCTAACGCGTTGTTTTTACAGTAATTCGCTTGAATCTTAGGATGAAAGCAACCAAGATATCCCTGTAGAGTCCTCTTAGTTCAACGGATAGAACGGGCCCCTCCTAAGGGCTAGATGCAGGTTCGATTCCTGCAGGGGACACATCCTACTCAATTTCTCCCCTTCATGGCCTTAGGCCTATCTCCACTCTCCTTGCTTCAATCCTAAACCCCTTGCGCCTCCATCGCCCTTGGTCGTCACTACCGTTGACTGCGAAATTCGTGTCAATTAGTACGTGGCCTCGGTAGATGTTGAGGGTTAGGCAGGACACGAATTGTCTGTGATCGTGGGGGCGTTGCCGTAACACTCCTCGGCTGGATGCCTTACGCCACCTCACCCTAGCCGAAAGCAATACGCGTCAGGCCAATGCTTCCAGAGCTGTTGCTGCAAAGGCTCCGATACTGGTGACGTCACCATCAGCGGATAGCGCCTTGGTGCCAAAGCCTACGCAGAGTGCTCTCAGGTATGCCCAATTCCTTCGCCGCTTTAGCTTGGGTGAAGCCTCTCTTCTTCAAATCCTGCACTGCATCCAATTTCTTTCTTGCGCTGTCCACCCCGGGTGGGGTTGACGGCTCTGGCTCTGTCGCCAGGTTCACATCAGCCAGTTCCAAAGCCTCAAGTTCGGCAATAGCCGCCAGAAGCGTTTCTCGCGTTGTTCTGTGGTCGTGAGATGCTACTGCTAGAGCTAATAGGGTAATTGGCTCCACCTTCAACGCGGCAGCGAGCTGATAGCTCGAGTCGAGGGAGACGGCACTCTTCCCTAGTTCCAACTTGCTCACATAGGGTTGAGAAACCGAGCCCTCAATGTCGGCGAGGTTCTCTTGGGAAAGCCCTTTACGAGTCCGTAGCAACTGAAGAGATGCTGCAAAGGAATAACGCAGCGACATCGCAAGTTCCCCAAAATCGAACGGTATGCCGCGTTTGCCTGCCGCCACGCAAAGAGCTATAGTTATGGTGGTGGCGGTGATCGGCTCTGATCGTCAATTTATGGGAAATTATTGTCGAGGAAGCACTGGATGAACAGAGAGCTTGAAGATGGGCTTTTGGGCGAAGAAGGGATTGCCCTGGTTGGCTCTGAGCTGTCTCTGGAAGAGGTGCTTGTTGAGGCTCGGCGACGGTATAAGTGGTTGCCCTTATGCATCGTCGAGGAGTGGACAGTCCTAGACGCCATCGTTACCGACGACGAGCGAGCCAAAGTAGCCGCCGCAGGCTGCCAACCAATCTTCATGTTTGCCCACAAAGTTGTCGACGATGAGCAGCGCCGTTTCGAGCCAGGTCATTGGGTGCGCTCAAGCATGGGCACCGCTTTCAAAGAAGGCTACCTATTCGAAACACGCAACACGGTCTACGTCTTGCTCGGCCCAGGCCATCGTAAGTCTGCTTCTATCGAAGCGATATTTTCCCTTTTCTGATTTCCCACGGTTCTGCTGGGCAACTGACGTGCTCCAGCAGTTTGAGGCGACACATGTTCAGAACCTTAGACAACGACCTGATAGGCGTCCCAGGAATTTTCGGGGAGGGCGTGTCCCATTGGCGCGGAGTCTCAAGGCTGCTCCGAACTCCTTGGTATCACCTCACCCTCTGTGTCGAAAACGACGGTCGATTCAGCGAGTGCGCTGTGATGATTGACGACACCCACCAGCTTCAAAAAATGTTGGTAAGCCAAGGTGGGGATTTAGCTATCACCGAGATCATGGCTGTGACGCCATCTTGGATGAATAAGTCCGGAGGCTGGAAGATGGAGCGGTTAACCAGAGTAACCGTAGGTGAGGACAGGTCTGGTTCTGAGGTTTGCTTGCTGGAAGTGGCTAAGGGGGCGGTGTATCACACCTCACACCAGCGAGACTTCCAGATTGAAGCGCTCGCCAACCTTAGGCCCGTCTTTCTCTCAAGCATGATTCGATCAGCCTGAAATTTACCAAGAATCCCACACGATATCAGCGCGCTTGGTTGCATGTGCAACTCCTGATAACGCCTTACGGACTGCCCATTGGAGCACAAAGATGCTCGACACAATTGATGTAAATTTCCACGGCAAACGCCATACAGATTTCGATCTCAAACGAATCATTAAAGCCCAAGAGCAAGGCTTTGATGTGCCGGTGACCGCTTACCTTTGCGGAGTATCCATCAGGGCGCGCGCTGGCATTGGCGTGGTTTTTGGCCACAAGCGAAAAGACCAGTATGGGCGGTTTGGTGATGGCCACCTGATCAGGACTTCTGATGTTTTGAAAGTCGAACGTGAGGGACGATTCTGGGTGATGACGACGGAAAACTCGCGCTATGTATTGGCGACGTTTCAGAAGGGTAATGGGCGAAGTTCGCTTCGTGACTATTTGCGGGTCTCGAAAGGGCAGCACCATCTATCCCCTCACGTATTGCAGTAGGCCTGCGGCTCTAATGGTTGCCGAGAACCAAAACGTTCGGAGGTTACATGTTTATAGTGACTCTAAAGCGGGCGAAGTGATCTCTGTTGCGTCCGGGATTGTTTACCCGTCTGCGGAGCTTCCGCTACTCGCTTTGGGTAAGGTAAGAGCAGACCTCCTAGCGGTATACGGTTCTCTGGAGTACGAGCTGGGAGCGAACTACTTCGACTATATTGAACACGAATTCTAAGACTGACCAGGTGGTGGGCGGCGCAAACGCTGGTCATTCAAACTCCCTCTGACCTCTCCACCACTACAAAACAAGCTGCGCATGTCTGCAAAAACCATGATGCTAGTGGAGGACAGTGCGCAGCGCCACTTTCCAGCTACGCTGAGGATCCATGCCCATCGTAGACAGGGAATTCCGGCCATGCACTCCTTAAGCAAAATACACATCAGAAACTTCCGCTCGTGCAAGCAGGTGTTTTTGCCACTGGGTGATTTCACCCCACTGGTCGGTCAAAACAACGCGGGGAAATCTACCATCCTCGACGCGATCAGATTGGTGTTAGCGCCAAAGGCATTTGCGAAAACAGACGCTAATGACCCCAAGCAGCCAGTCATCATCAGCGCCTGCGTGTCAGGAATTACAGCTGAGCTGATTGCACAAATCCCTGAAGCCAAACATCAAGCCGCGATTACCCCCTATTGCATCAACGGTGACCTTTGGATAAGGATTTCGGCTTCAGGCTCGACAAAGCCGACCACGGAGGTCTGGGAAAATGCTGATCTAGATGAGCAAGGTCTCCCTTCTTCTTGGCGTTCCTATCCGACAGGGCTGCCTCAAGCCATTTCGGCATTGTTACCCGAAGCGTTGCATATCCGCGCAATGGACGATGTCCAGGAAGACTTAGGCAAAGGCAAAGCTGGCAGCACAATTCGTGGGTTGCTGGATGAAATCATGGCTCCTATCCTCACTGCCCACCAAGAAGTACAGGATGCACTCGCAGCGGTGAGGAATATATTGGGGGCTGACGGTGAGAACAGATCCCCTCTGCTGGCTGAGTTCGATACCAGCGCCACTAATGCCCTCTCAAGCTTCTTCCCTGGGTTATCGTTAAACCTAGATGTACCGTCTATCGACGTTAAAGAGTTTTTCAAGAGCGGTGATCTAAACGTGACCGACGAGATATCCGGTCAAACCAGGCGTTTCGACACTTTAGGTAGCGGTGCGCAGCGTGCGATACAAATGGCCTTGATCCGGCTTCTGGCCGACATCCGTAAAACACGCGATCAAGACCTTGCCCGTCGTCTCCTACTGATTGATGAACCTGAGATTTTCCTCCACCCTCAAGGCGTCAGAGGCCTTAGAGAAGCACTACATGTGCTTTCGAAATCCGGCTACCAAGTCGTGTTCACAACCCATTCGCCCTTGATGGTAAGCAGGGATAACGCGCCTGAGACGGTGATAGTGCGCAGATCTCGGGAGAATGGTTCGGAGGTTCGCATTCCGATGGGCGCGGCGGTTGCGCAAGCTATGGCAGGGGCACAAGCACAATCCCGAACCCTTTTTGAGCTCGGAAATATCGCTGAGATATATTTCGCTGAAAAGGTAATTCTCTGCGAGGGCAAGACTGATCAGAGGCTGCTACCACTAATCTACGAAAAGCTCTACGGCGTCAGGCCTGAGCTCGAACGGATCTGCTTTGTTGCTCTCGGTAGTTGTACTTCGATTCCCAAAGGTTTTTCTGTCCTCACAGCAATGGGTATCAAATGCGGCGTGATCGCAGATTTAGATTTTGCATTCACTCATGCCAGGGGGCCTTGGCTACCGAAGGAATGCGAAGAGATGGACAAAGTCAGGTCTGTGCTCCGAGTGGTCGGCCAAACTGAAGGGTTTCTGATCGGTGGAAACGGATTGCCTCAGAATTCAAAAACCGGCTCAGCATCTGACTGTTGGGCTGCCTTTGCGAAAAATGCTGACGGCCATGCGCTTGCGAATGCTGCGCACGAGGCAATGAAGGGCTTTGCAACCTGGGTCTGGCCAATGGGCTGCATTGAGGACGCATTGAATATCGAGGAGAAGGGAGAGGCAGCCATCATTGCTCAAGAAGACAATATCCGGAACTGGCAGCCGGCGGTCATTGACCAAGAGTTTCCCGTTTTCCGTAGTACCCTAGATTGGATGCGAGCTATCTAACGTCGCGTCTCGCAGCAAAGCTTCTGCCAGGTGTCGTTTAGTTAGGTGGGATGTGATCTCAGTTGACCCCCCAAAAGAGTTGGACACCATTAGTGTGGCCTGACATAAATTAAGGACAAAATATGTTCAGAAAATCTCAGATCATTACCATCCCAGTCTTGATCTCATCGGTACTTTTACTCACAGGCTGCCCCCCATCACCGGAATTCACCCGTTGGGAGCGTACTTCGACCTCTGTAGATGGTGTAAGAGCTGCAATGGCGGAATGCGGCGACCCTGTGGCAGGGCCACAAAACCATTTCCCAATAAACGAACAGATAATTCACTTTCAATGTATGCAGCGCCTCGGTTTTACCCGTAAGGACGGCTTTGAATACTGTGAAATAATGGAGAATATGCCAGCCTGCGTCGAAAAAAAGCAGGGTCGTCCGCTTAGTTTGTCGCAGCTCGAAGCGTTGCCGTTTGTAGAAGATGAAGCATTTCACCCAATCAAGCCTAATTCTGGTCGGGATGAACGTATGCAGGTCTCATGGCGTAAAGCGGGAGCATCACGCCATTTCGAATTCGAGGTAGCCAATGATAGTGAAGCTCTGCCAGTGATGTATGCGTGCGGCTATGCGAAACCACTTGGGTCGAATCTGGACGTCGCCAGCATCGGGCGCACTGCGGAAGTGCAACGCTGCATGACTGATCATGGCTTTGAGCCCAAAAACAAAATTATGCTGGTTTGCCAGACTTACCCACAAGTGACGGGCTGTTCGTCGACAACGCCACCGAGTTGATGCAGATAGAGAGCAGAGCGAATAGGAGCTTGCTCGTGAGAGATAAGATAACTTCCTAAGCGCACGACTTTTTACCTGATGATCTCAGTTGCGTCGTTTACATCGATTTAACCGATACCACGTCCACGTACTTGTACTTCTTCCTAGCAGCCTTCACAGCCTCCTGCTCAGCAAGCAACGAGCTCAACGTATCGGCTTCGTGAATCAACTCGGTCATTTTCCCTTCAAATTCGTTCCCAACGCGTAACGTGACCCTCAGCCTGGGCCTAAATGCTTTCGCCGCTTTCTTATTGACTGTGGGAGCGACCACCGATTTCGCGAGCACAACTTCTTCCACAGGCTCCGTTACTAGAGGAGCAGGCACCTGTTCTTCGGGCTGAGGCGTACCGAATAGAGCACGACGCATTTCTTCTTCAGTTAAATCAGAGTTCATATAGCATCTCAAAGGGGGCGGTAATCAGCTCGACGAATTCTACTAGGTTGGCTGCTCCAGCGTGTCCTCTGGAAGCACCTATTTCTTAATAATAAGTAATTGCAAATTAGTGAGCTGTACTTTAAATAGATTTTTATTATTGGGTTTTTCGGCTTGATAGTTTTAAGGTATTTGACTCTAAAATTAATAAGCTCTGCATCGGCGACTACAATTTAAGTCGGTAACTGATAATCTGCCCTTAGTCTTTAAGCTATCTGTCTGACTGTCCGGTGAGGGACACCGTATGCGTGTGATGATTTTGGATGATGACCCTTGGATAGCTGACCTTTTAAAACAGGTGGTGCTAAGTGTTCGCCCCGTTGCGCAGGTCGAGTGCTTTTCTGATGTTTCTAGCGCTTTAGCTGCTTGGCACCAGAATGACTATCATTTAGTTATGGCTGACTGGAACCTCCCTGATGTCCCCGGCGTGGAAATGCTCAGGATTATTCGTCAAAACGATCAACACACGCCCCTGATAATTATCACCGCACGCGCAGACAGGGACAGCGTACTGGTGGCAAAGCCGCTAGGTATCAGCGCATTTTTCACCAAGCCATTTCAAATACCTCGACTTGTGCAATGCTTGGAGTCGCTTCTACCGCCGGATGAGAAGGTAAGAGAGCCCGTTATCATTTCGGAAGATCTGATTCACTATCTCAATCGGTTGTCGCCAGCTGAGTTGGATTTACCTTTGTTCACGTCCGTAGAAGAGACGCTTAAATTAGGTAGCGGTGAGTGCCTACCGAATCTAAGCGAGCTCGCTGAAAATTGGCAGAATGACCCGGCCATAACTGCCTATTTGATAGCAGCGGCCAATAGCCCCGCTTATCTTGGACAAGGTCAGATATGTACCACTCTGAACTCAGCGCTAGCTCGCTTAGGATCCCTTACAAGCTTGAATTTGGTGTCTAGCCAAGCCTTACAGCAGAAGGAGGCTCAGCCTGAGGGAATGCTTACATCGTTATTACAAGCCCATCTTGATGCTGCCGATAAATTAGCGCAAAGAGTCTTGCTGATTGCTGAGCAATGCGGCCTGGATCCAGCCCCTTTATGCACTGCGGCTCTTTTGCACCGTATGGGAGAGCTCTGTGTGATTTACCAAATACAAAAGTGGGAGAGCATGGGGAACGCTACAAGTGAAGAAACGCTGTCTCACGCGATACGTGATTTCTCTGCACCGTTTGCAAATTATTTGAAAGCTCGGCTGGGAATTCCAAAGAGTTTGCGCGAGTTGATTGGTGCTATCTATGCCTTGCCAGCCATGCAAGTACGTCGCGAACAGGTGGTCATGCGCCTAGCTGACGCTATCGGCAATGGCGAATCCGAGGCGAGCATTCAAAGACTTAAAAGATTGGCTGGTTTAATTTAGGTAATTCAGGGCTTATACGGAGCGACGGAATGCAGAGTTTAACGCCCATGTCAAAATCAGTAGTTTTGATTGTAGATGATCAGGTCTTTGATCTGCGCACGCTAAGTGCAGCAGTAGGAGGTTTAGCTGAGATATTTATCGCTCAAAGAGGAGAAGATGCTCTAGAAATTGCACGGCAGTGCAAGCCTGATTTAGTGTTGCTTGACATAGAAATGCCAGGGATGAATGGTTTTGATGTCTGCAAAGTTTTAAAGGCCGATCCAGATTTGTCTGATATGGCCATTATCTTTGTAAGCGCTCACACACAAAAAGATGAAGAGTTACTTGCGTTAGAGTGCGGCGGTGTAGACTTTATTGAGAAGCCGATAAATATTCCTATAGCTAGGGCGCGTATTAAAGCGCACATAGGATTGCGTAATGAAGCTAAAAGAATATCTAGTCACGACGCATTGACAGGGTTAGGCAACAGAAATTTTTTGATGCGGCATATTGATCAGGCTTTGGAAAGTGCGAATCTGAAGTGTTCGCGAGTTGCATTACTCCTACTTAATCTTGATAATTTTAAATTTATAAACGACGTGTTTGGGTACTCTGCTGGTGACTTGGTTTTGCAAGTTGTCGCATCACGCCTAAGTCAAGCTATGCCGATGCAGGATACCCTGAGCAGAGTGGGAGGCGACGAGTTCGTACTTTTGCTACCGGAAGTATTGACTGTTGAAGAAGTGGATTCGTACGCAGAAAAGTTGATCCAACATATTTCGAATCCTCTTTCAATAAAAGGCCTGCGCCATGATCTATCTGTAAGCATAGGAATAAGTATTTATCCTGATGACAGCACGGATGCTGAATCCCTTTATCAGCACGCTGATTCAGCAAAATATCAAGCAAAACTGGCAGGTCGTAATCGGTATTGTTATTACTCATCGCGTAGTCAGAGCGATATCCGCGCCAAACATTTACTTGAGCGTCATATTCGAGATGCTTTGGAGAAGCGAGTTTTTGAAATTTATTACCAACCAAAAATAAATATACAGGAAAAGCGAATAGTCGGATTGGAAGCGCTAATACGATGGCGCAATAGTGATGGAGCGCTTATTTCGCCGAATGAGTTCATTCCTTTGGCTGAGGAAACAGGGCTGATAATCCCAATAGGGAAGTATGTTTTGTTACAGGCTTGCAAAGATGTGGAGAGGCTGCGTACACAAGGTTATGATATTTCTGTAAGTGTGAATATTTCTTTGGTGCAATTTCTTGAAGAGTCATTCTTTTCGATGGTTGAACTGGCTTTACTTGAGTCCGGACTCGAAGGAAAGTATTTGGAATTGGAATTAACCGAAGGTGTACTAGCGCAGGATGCTAATGGAATCAGAAAGACACTTTTTAAAATCAAGGCATTAGGGGTGCGTATTTCTATTGATGACTTCGGTACTGGCTATTCAAGCCTTGCTTATCTAAAGCGCTTTCCAATTGATATTTTAAAGATTGATCAAAGCTTTGTTAGGTGCATGCTTGCGGATAAAAGCGACTCGGCAATTATTGAAGCGATCATTCAACTCGGTATAGCACTAAATCTCGAATTGGTTGCTGAGGGAGTAGAGTCCCAAGCGCAGGAGGAAGCGCTTTTTCAAAAAGGCTGCCGGATCATGCAAGGCTATCTATACTGTCATCCTATACCATACGATAAATTGTTAAAGTATTTAGCCAGCGGTATAGTTTTTGATGGTGAGGGCGCAAGTAAATATGTCAGTTAAAATGGGTGTTTTCATATTGTGGTTTGGCCTATTATAAATTTAATGCTGAGGGCTCGCGATTGATTAAAACAAAAAAAGCAACATTGAGCTGGGGAGTTGTTCTCACCCTGTTTCTCGGTGTAGGTGCGAGCTTTGTTTCGAGCTTGATCGTCTATAGCGTCAATGAGCGAGAGGCTGAAGATTCGGTTGTAGCGACAACTGAACAGGTGGCAGGTCTGGTTTTAGAGCGACTTAAACTTTACCAATATGGTTTGAGAGGAGCTCGCGGCGCCGTAATTACTGCTGGCGAGCATGGTATCAGTCGTGAGCTTTTTAAAAGGTATCAAAATACCCGCGACCTCGCTTCGGAGTTTCCCGGGGCGAGAGCCATGGGCTTCATTAGACGTGTGCCACAGCATGATGAAAGTGAATTTCTAAAATCTGCTCGGGCCGATGGCGCTGCTGATTTTTCAATACGACAGCTCGCGGCTCATACCGGTGAGCGCTACATAATACAGTATGTTGAACCGCTTGAAGAAAATCGTGCGGCAATTGGCTTAGATATAGCGTCTGAATCAGCAAGGAGGGAGGCTGCTGAATCATCTATGCAAAGCGGCATGGCGCGACTCACCGGGCCCATTACGCTTGTACAGGCCATTGGTAAACCGCAGCAATCGTTCTTGCTAATGATGCCGATTTATCGCGATGGTATTACTCCTGTGACTCAGGCCGAAAGAGAAAAAGCGGCTTTCGGATGGAGCTATGCTGTGCTACAGACCGAACAGGTACTTAACAGTCTTGGCATAGAAAATAGTGGGGTACATCTAAGGTTGCGAGATGTGACTGTACCAGGCCAAGAACAACTTTTCTATGAAAGCACGAGCTCTGCTAGCGACGCATCGCTTATGTCCCATCAAGTTTACCGCGAGGTGTTCGGCAGGCAATGGAAAATCGAGCTAGCTGTAAACTCTTTGTATCTAGATCGGTTAAATCAAGTTTCACCGGCTTTTGTTTTGTTGTTGGGTTTTTTACTTACATTTCTTGTGGCGACTTTGATAGGTGTCATGAGTGTCAGTCGTGATCGTCGAAGGCAAGTGATATCAGAGCAAGCGAGGCTGGCAACGATTCTTGAAAGCTCGGCTGAGGCTATTATCGGAAAAACGCTCGAAGGTGTGGTGACAACTTGGAATAAGGCGGCAGAACGTTTATTTATTTATACGTCCGAAGAGGTCATAGGCCAATCATTGGCAAATATGATTGTCCCGCCAGAGCTAAAGGCGGAGGAGATTGATCTACTTTCCCGTATAAGGCGCGGTGAGCGAGTAGAAAGTTTTGATACCAAACGTTTCGATAAAAATCGGCGCCTTGTTGATGTTTCCATAAGTGTTTCACCTATTTATGGCGATGATGGTCGCGTCATTGGCGCCTCTAAGGCCGTAAGGGATATTTCTGCGAAAAAGCAGGCAGAGGCACGTATCCTTGAGCTTAACTCGAGCTTGGAAGAGCAAGTGGCGCTGCGAACTCACGAATTACGAAGTCTCAATGTTTTGCTCGGAAGCGTTCTACGTTCTGCTACTGAGGTTTCAATTATTGCGACAGACATGGATGGTGTTATTCGCGTATTCAATGATGGTGCTGAGCAGATGCTTGGCTATACAGCTGGCGAGTTGATAGATAAATGCACCCCTATAATTTTTCATGACACGGATGAAGTCGATGCGCGCGGCATTGAACTGAGTCAAGAGTATTCTCAAACCGTGGAAGGGTTCTACGTATTTACTCAAAAGCCTAATAATGAAGGAGCAGAAACGCGGGAGTGGACATATGTTCGCAAAGACGGTACGAGTTTTCCCGTCACACTGGTCGTAACATCAATGCGTGATGACGATGGTGAACTAAGCGGTTACTTGGGTATCGCGGTGGATATCACTGAGCGTAAAGCTGCAGAAAAAGAGCTGGCTGCTAGCCTGGAAACGACCGAGAGGCAGCGAAGCGAAATAATGGCGATGCATGAGCAATTGGTGTTGGCCGCTGGCGTAGCAGAGCTTGGTATCTGGTCTTGGACATTAGCGGATAATGCTTTGCAGTGGAACGACAGGATGTTCGAGCTTTATGGTCAACCCATGTCATTGCGTAATAGCGGTTTGAATTACACCCACTGGTATTCGCGTGTTCATCCCGATGATGTCGTAGATGCTGCTGCAAGGCTTAACGCTGCTGTCGATGGGACAGGTATATACGATACAGTTTTTCGTGTCGTCCGTCCTGATGGCCAGATCCGCTTCATTCATGCAGGCGCGCAGATTGAGCGCGATTCTTCAGGTATAGCGTTATGTGTTACCGGCATCAATAAGGACATAACTTCACAGCGAGAGCTGGAGTCGCGTTTACTTTATGCAAAAGAGCAAGCAGATTTAGCGAGTGCAGCTAAGTCAGCATTCCTGGCCAACATGAGTCATGAAATACGGACACCAATGAACGCCGTGTTGGGTATGTTACAGCTAGTACAGAACACGGAGCTGAATGGCCGCCAGCTTGATTACGTCACTAAGGCCCAAACCGCAGCAAAATCGCTTCTTAGCTTGCTTAATGATATTCTAGATTACTCAAAGATTGAGGTGGGTAAACTCCAACTGGATCCGCATCCGTTCCAGCTTGAAACTTTAATGTGTGATCTTGCGGTAGTGTTGGCCGGTAACCAAGGGCAGAAAGAGGTTGAGGTCATATTCGATATAGACTCTAATCTCCCAAATGATCTGGTCGGCGATAGTCTACGGCTACAACAAGTGCTTATTAATTTAGCAGGTAATGCACTAAAATTTACTTCGGAAGGTCAGGTTGTAGTTAGCATTCACCAGATCCTACATACGGACGCAAATGTAACTGTCCGCGTTGCAGTATCTGATACTGGTATCGGTATTAATTCGCAGCAGCTATTGAAGATTTTTGAGGGATTCACACAAGCAGAAGCTTCAACTTCTCGGCGCTTTGGTGGTACGGGCCTGGGGCTTGTGATATGTAAGCGGTTGGTCAGCCTTATGGGAGGTGACCTTCAAGTCGAGAGCCAGGAGGGTATTGGAAGTCGCTTCTGGTTTGATATCACATTAGATATTGCCGACAAGTCTCTCCTGAGATCTTTTTGTCCTGGAGTCGATGAGCATATACGGGTGCTAGTGGTCGACGATAATGCAACGGCTAGCGAGCTGTTAGTCAGAACTGTACGTGCGTTGGGCTGGAAAGCAGATGAAGTGAGTAGTGGCGCTCAAGCGGTCGAAAGTGTTTTAGGTGCCCAAGCTTTAGGCGAACCTTACAACGTGGTATTGATGGACTGGCGTATGCCCGTCATGGACGGGTTGAGTGCCGCACAAATGATCCAGCAGTCGTCTAATGGTCTGCCTCCGCCCATGATAATTATGATCACTGCATATGGCCGTGAAGTATTAGCCGATGCAAATAAAGATGGGGATGCTCCTTTTGTTGGTTTTTTAACGAAGCCCATTACTCCTAAGCAGTTGGCAGATGCTGTAAATCAAGCCTTCAGTGGGGGAAATAGTTTTCCCACCGCTTATACAACCACTAATCTTGATAGGCCTAAACGTCTCAGTGGCTTGAGGCTCTTGGTAGTCGAGGATAATGCGTTCAATCGACAGGTCGCAGATGAGTTACTCACAAGTGAGGGAGCTCACGTGACGCTTGCTGAGGGTGGATTGGAGGGAGTGAAAAAGGTTGTGGATGAGCGAGTTTCGTTCGATATAGTATTAATGGATATTCAGATGCCTGATATTGATGGGCTGGAAGCAACACGTCGTATTCGATCTCATGAGGAGTTTCTAGAACTTCCGATTGTAGCAATGACCGCGAATGCCTCAATTAGTGATCGAGAAGCATGTATGGCAGCGGGCATGAATGAGCATGTGGGCAAACCTATCGATTTGGAGCATCTCGTCGCTACATTGCTGTTTCAAGTAAGTGGTAGAGTCAAGCCAATTCTTCAGAGCCCTAATAAGATAGGTGAAGTTCGAGACGTTGTTGAAAACAAAAATACAATTATAAATCGATTTGGAGGCAATCTTGATTTGATCCAAAAGGTACTGAGTAGTTTTGGCCCTGAATTGGAAAAGCAGCTTGTGCGATTGCGGCATGATATTCTACGCCATGACACTCCAAATGCGGCGCTCGTACTTCATACCATCAAAGGAAGTAGCGGCAGTATGGGGGCGACATCACTGTCTGCGTATGCAGGCAGTCTAGAGCAACAAATAAAACATGGAGACGAAATAGCCAAGGCAAGCTTGCTTTCGGATATAACATGGATTTCAGAACTTGAAGTGCTGCTGACCAAAAGTATTCAACAAATGAATCTGGACTTTGGCTTTGCCTATCCTTCAAGTACCACTAGCAACATTGAGAGAATTGAATTGATGCAGTGGAAAGGTTGTCTGGAAGAGATTTTGATCTTGTTGCAAGCCGGGAATCTTGATGCTCTGGACTTAGTAGCCGACTTAGCTCCAAAGACTCCAGATTTACTACGTGAAAGATTCAATGATTTCTGCCTAAAAGTAGAATCTCTAGATTTTCGTGCTGCAATACCAATGGGCCAAGATTTGTTGGAGTCTTTTTAAATGGGGGAATTAATGGAAACCTGGCTGCCTCATTCATTCGCCCGACCAAAGCTACTTTTGGTTGACGATCAGGCGACTAACATACGGATACTTCATGAGTTGTTTCGTGAAAATTGTGATGTTTTTATGGCTACTAGCGGCCAGCAAGCAATTGAGATGTGTCAAGACCAAGCTCCAGATTTGATTTTGCTAGATGTGGTTATGGATGGCATAGACGGTCATGAAGTATGTCGACGTCTAAAAGCTAATCCTGAAACACAGAATATTCCTATAATTTTTATCACTGGTAATCAGCAAGAGGCTGACGAAATTCAGGGTTTTGAGCTTGGTGCTGTGGATTTCATTAGCAAACCAGTTAATCCAACGATTGTTAAAGCGCGTGTCAGAACACATCTCACGTTGAAGCTACAGAACGATTTGTTGAGGTCAATGGCGCTCATGGATGGACTAACAGGCGTCGCGAATCGTCGTAAGTTTGATCAAGAAATTTCAGCAGATTGGCGGCAGTGCTTTCGAGAGCAAAAACCGCTGTCGCTTATATTAGTGGATGTAGATTTTTTTAAACGCTATAACGACCATTACGGTCATCAAGCGGGCGATAGTTGCCTTATATCAATTGCCCAGGCTTTGTCTGAGTGCGTTAAGCGTCCTTATGATCTGGTCGCTCGATATGGTGGTGAAGAGTTTGCCTGTGTTTTGCCAAAGACCGATCATATGGGTGCATTTGAGATAGCAGAGAGGATGCTGGCACACGTGCGTGCCCTGCGTATCGACCATGTCGCCTCGGATTTAGACTGTGTTGTAACTATTTCACTAGGCGTCGCAACAGTAACGCCGATGGGAGATCTTGAATTGAATGGGCTAATAAACGAAGCGGACAAGCGACTTTATGAAGCTAAGGAGAGTGGGCGGGCGCGTGTTGTCTCAGCTATGAAAAGCGTTGCATGCAAGGACTCTTCTATAGATTGAAAATTTACCTATACACAGCTCGCTGTGACGTCTGTGCGGGCAGGTATAATAGCTGTATACAGTTATAGCCTTTGTGTGTGCGCAAAATCTCATATGCCAACCCTCTTAGTCAGTGATGTTGGTCGCTTAATTTTCTATATTGAAGGGGGCTTTTTATAATGAACAGGTGGTTGTGATTTGAAATTACGAGCTAAGAATTTTTAATAAAATAAATCCTATGGGGCCTTGAATTTTTTATTTTATAGGCAATAATTGCAATCTCCCGTCATTCAGAATGAGTGTAATGATGATGGATCTAGGGCTCAGGAAGATGATTGAGTGTGGATTCCTGCCACTCTCCTGCTTATGCACTCAGAATCCCGATGGCTCCCTCACTATCAAGATTACGGAGCCTTCGTCTGGAAGTGTTGAGCTTTTGGTTATCGGTGTGTCGACAGCGTCCCTTACTAAAAGCAGCGCCGTTGCCAGTTTGATAGCAGAGCTCCGCAGTGAAATGAAGGATCGGCAAAATAGTTTCAACTCGAAAAATTGCTCAGAACTGTAAAAGTGAAAAATTTATTGTTTACTAGGTTTTTCAGTTTGCGACTGAGCTTGCTGTGGAGCGTGCCAACAATATATTTAATCTATGTTGTTGTTTTTAGTTGTAATTATCCATTCATTGCATGAATGCTATTTAATAGCGACTTGATCTTAAATAGGATTTGTTCGCTTGTTATGTTGCTAGGCGGTTTATTGTCGTCATTTTTATGGCGTTGATGCTTGTGCTTGTATCTGTCATAAACTCTATCGGTGCCTGTCTGCTGAGCAATCAAGAATTTCTATTGTAGCGATAGGATGAAAAACCTAGTGAATTGTTAGTTTGGATGTAAAGTTTCGGCGCATTTCCCCGATATACTAATA
>NZ_QAIU01000584.1:3457-6507 GCF_003061205.1 Pseudomonas sp. HMWF006 | reverse complement strand
CAACAGCGGATGGCGCGAGACAAAATCGTTTTGCGGATCACCGCTCGACTCATACACCGTCGACGGCTCGTCCAGCGGATTACCGCCGAGCACCACCAGCATCGCCGCCACGCCGTCGCTGATGCCCTTGCTGAAATTGCCGGCCTTGAACGCCGGAGTGATGACCTGGTGGATGATCACCGATGTCTGGGCGTCAGTCAGGCGATCCTCCAGCCCGTAACCGACTTCGATGCGCAGCTTGCGCTCGTCCCGGGCGACGATCAGCAGCGCGCCGTTGTTCTTGTCCTTCTGGCCGATGCCCCAGTGCCGGCCCAGTTGCACGCCGTAATCCTCGATGGTGGTGCCTTGCAGGTCCGGCACCGTGACCACCACCAGTTGCTCGCCGGTCGTCTGCTCGTGCGCCTGCAATTGCTGGCTCAGTTGCGCACGCACCGACGGCTCGATCATTTGCGCTTCGTCGACCACGCGTCCGCTCAGCGCCGGGAATGTCAACTCGGCCCGGGCGCTGACGGCGAACAGCCACAGGATCAGCACCAGGCCTATCTTCAACACACGCATGAATTACCTCGGGTCAGAACTTCACTTCCGGGGCCTTTTCCGCACCGGGGGTCGTGGCTTCGAAGGTTTCGCGAATCGGCAGATCGCTGTACATCACGCTGTGCCAGAGGCGACCGGGAAACGTGCGGATCTCGGTGTTGTACTTCTGCACCGCCAGAATGAAATCGCGCCGCGCCACGGCAATACGGTTTTCCGTGCCTTCGAGCTGCGATTGCAAGGCGAGGAAGTTCTGGTTGGCTTTCAGGTCCGGATAACGCTCGGAGACCACCATCAAGCGACTCAACGCGCCGCTCAGTTGATCCTGCGCCTGCTGGTACTGCTTGAGTTTCTCAGGATTGTCGAGGGTGCTGGCATCGACCTGGATCGACGTCGCCTTGGCCCGGGCTTCGACGACCGCTGTCAGGGTTGCCTCTTCATGCTTGGCGTAACCCTTCACGGTTTCCACCAGGTTGGGAATCAGGTCCGCGCGACGCTGGTACTGGTTCTGCACCTGGCCCCAGGCGGCCTTGGCCTGTTCGTCGAGGGTCGGAATATTGTTGATGCCGCACGCAGTCAGCAGCGTTGCCAATATCAGTAACGTGACAACTTGCAAACGCGAACGGTAGATCGGACTGACATTCATCAAAATGATGCTCCCTGGCACATTTCATTTAAAACCGAGCGCGAAACATTCTCGCCGGCTGTTGGGGCATAATCGGCCGCGCCACTGGATTGCGACGGGCCAATGGGCTAAAAAGTGCCCTGCGCGCTCACGCTGCCAACCGTCGGCTGCCGTTTTCCGGCTCTGACTTTTCGAGCCTGCACCCGAACAACAATAGTCGCTCCCTAAATTTTGGCTGGCCGGCATTGCATTGCCGTTTGGGCCCTAGAGAAAAACATTCATGAAGAAGCTGTGTTTGCTGGGTCTGTTCGTCAGCCTGGCCAGTCATCAAGTATTGGCCGCCACGACCCCGGTACCCCTGGAAAACAAGGACGCGTTCATCAGCGACCTGATGAAGCAAATGACCCTCGACGAGAAGATCGGCCAGTTGCGCCTGATCAGCATCGGCCCGGAAATGCCTCGCGAGCTGATCCGCAAAGAGATCGCCGCCGGCAACATCGGCGGCACGTTCAACTCGATCACCCGCCCGGAAAACCGTCCGATGCAGGACGCGGCGATGCGCAGTCGCCTGAAGATTCCGATGTTTTTTGCGTACGACGTGATCCACGGTCACCGTACGATTTTCCCGATTCCACTGGCCCTCGCCTCGAGCTGGGACATGGACGCCATCGGCCAGTCCGGGCGCGTTGCCGCCAGGGAAGCCGCGTCCGACAGCCTCGACATCACCTTCGCGCCGATGGTCGATATCTCCCGTGACCCACGTTGGGGCCGCAGCTCCGAAGGTTTCGGCGAAGACACTTACCTGACCTCGCGCATCGCCAAAGTCATGGTCAAGGCCTATCAGGGCGACACCCCGAGCGCCGCCGACAGCATCATGGCCAGCGTCAAGCACTTCGCCCTGTACGGTGCGGTCGAGGGTGGTCGCGACTACAACACCGTCGACATGAGCCCGGTGAAGATGTACCAGGACTACCTGCCACCGTACCGCGCCGCGATTGATGCCGGCGCTGGCGGCGTGATGGTGGCGCTGAACTCGATCAACGGCATCCCGGCCACGGCCAACACCTGGCTGATGAACGATCTGCTGCGCAAGGACTGGGGCTTCAAGGGCCTGGCGGTCAGCGACCACGGCGCGATCTTCGAACTGATCAAGCACGGCGTGGCACGCGACGGTCGAGAAGCGGCGAAGCTGGCGATCAAGGCCGGCATCGACATGAGCATGAACGACACCCTGTACGGCAAAGAGCTGCCGGGGCTGCTCAAGTCTGGCGAAATCGAACAGAAAGACATCGACAACGCGGTGCGCGAAGTGCTCGCCGCCAAGTACGACATGGGCCTGTTCAAAGACCCGTACCTGCGCATCGGCAAGGCTGAAGATGATCCGGCCGACACCTACGCCGACAGCCGCCTGCACCGCGCCGAGGCCCGTGACGTGGCGCGCCGCAGTCTGGTGCTGCTGAAGAACCAGAACGACACCCTGCCGCTGAAGAAAGACGCGAAAGTCGCCCTGGTCGGCCCGCTGGCCAAGGCGCCGATCGACATGATGGGCAGTTGGGCTGCCGCCGGGCGCCCTGCGCAGTCGGTGACCCTGTTCGACGGCATGAGTTCGGTGATCGGCGACAAGGCGAACCTGATCTACGCCCGTGGCGCCAACATCACCAGCGACAAGAAGGTCCTGGACTACCTGAACTTCCTCAACTTCGACGCGCCGGAAGTGGTCGATGACCCGCGTCCGGCCAACGTACTGATCGACGAAGCGGTGAAAGCCGCCAAGGACGCTGACGTGATCGTCGCAGCGGTGGGCGAGTCCCGTGGCATGTCCCACGAATCCTCAAGCCGTACCGACCTGAACATCCCGCAGAACCAGCGCGAGCTGATCCGCGCACTGAAA
>NZ_QAIU01000584.1:2214-3447 GCF_003061205.1 Pseudomonas sp. HMWF006 | reverse complement strand
TCGGCTGACGCGATTCTGGAAACCTGGTTCAGTGGCACCGAGGGCGGCAACGCCATCGCTGACGTGCTGTTCGGCGACTACAACCCGTCGGGCAAACTGCCGGTGACCTTCCCGCGCTCCGTGGGCCAGATTCCGACCTATTACAACCACCTGAGCATTGGCCGGCCATTCACACCGGGCAAACCGGGCAACTACACCTCGCAGTATTTCGATGACACCACAGGTCCGCTGTTCCCGTTCGGTTACGGCCTGAGCTACACCAGCTTCGCCCTGAGCGACATGGCGCTGTCGTCGACCACCCTGAACGCCACCGGCAAGCTCGACGCCAGCGTCACGCTGAAGAACACCGGCAAACGTGACGGCGAAACCGTGGTGCAGCTGTACATTCAGGACGTCACCGGCTCGATGATCCGCCCGGTGAAAGAACTGAAGAACTTCCAGAAAATCATGCTCAAGGCCGGCGAACAGAAAGTCGTGCACTTCACCATCACCGAGGATGACCTGAAGTTCTACAACGCCCAGCTCAAATACGCGGCCGAGCCTGGCAAGTTCAACGTGCAGATCGGCCTGGATTCCCAGGACGTGACGCAGCAGAGCTTTGAATTGCTGTAAGAACGGAAGCTACACACAAAACCTGTGGGAGCTGGCTTGCCAGCGATGGCGGCCTGACAGTCAACTGCTATGTTGAATGTGATGGCCTCATCGCTGGCAAGCCAGCTCCCACAGTGTTTTGGGGTGTTGCAACTAGCCGCGTCTATCGAGGATATTGACCACCACCCGATCCACCCATCCCCACACCCGCTGCTTCACCCGCCGCCACAACGGTCGGCGCTGCCATTCTTCCAGACTCACCTGCTGGCTCAGCCCGAAGTCCTTCACGAAACTCGCCTGCACTGCTGCCGTCAACGCCGGATCCAGCGCTTCCAGGTTCGCCTCCAGATTGAAGCGTAAATTCCAGTGATCGAAGTTGCATGAGCCGATGCTCACCCAATCGTCCACCAGCACCATTTTCAAATGCAGAAAGCACGGCTGGTATTCGAAGATCTGCACCCCGGCCTTGAGCAGTCGCGGGTAGTAACGATGCCCGGCGTAGCGCACCGAGGGATGATCGGTGCGCGGGCCGGTCAGCAGCAGGCGCACATCGACGCCACGCGCGGCCGCTTTGCGCAGGGAGCGGCGAATTTTCCAGGTGGGCAGGAAGTACGGCGTGGCCATCCAGATGCGTTGCTGTCC
>NZ_QAIU01000584.1:0-2204 GCF_003061205.1 Pseudomonas sp. HMWF006 | reverse complement strand
AACAGTAATTGCCAGTCAATCACCAGCGGGCCGCTGATTTCCACCATCACCTCATGCCATTCACTGGTGGCGTGGCCCGGCGTCCAGAATTCATCGGTGACACCGGTCCCCCCCACCACTGCCAGACGCTGATCAACCAACAACAGCTTGCGATGATCGCGGTAGAAATTGCCGACCCAGCGCCGCCAGTTCAGGCGATTGTAGAAACGCAGCTCGACGCCGGCCTGGATCAGGCGCTGACGCAGATGCAGGGTAAACGCGAGGCTGCCGTAATCATCGAACAGGCACCGCACGAGCACCCCGCGCTCGGCCGCCAGCACCAGGGCTTGCACGATGGTTTCGGCACAGGCGCCGGCCTCGACCAGATACAACTCAAGCTCGATCTGCTCCTGAGCGCCGGCAATCTGCTCGAGCATGCGCGGGAAAAATTGCGGGCCGTCGATCAACAACTCGAACCGGTTGCCGTCACGCCACGGAAACACCCCGCCGCGCATGTCAGCGCGCCGTGAAGATCAGCACCGCACCCACCGGCACCGACAGACTGATGGCCGACAGGTCGGCCAGTTTGCGCAAGGACTCCAGCCCCGGCGCCAGATCGAAATCCTCGGCGTTGATCACCAAGGGCTCCAGCGTGACCACTTGAAACCGGCGGTCATCGAGACGCGTTGCCAGCAGTTCGGCGGGATATTCGTGTTGTTTGCCGTGCAGGTTGACGGTCAGCGGCAAGCGCAACTCCAGCTGCGCGCCGGGGGCCAGATCGTTGATCGGCCGCAGGTCGATCCGGGTGGTGATGGTCGCTTCGGGGAATTGCTCGATCTGGAACAACTCTTTGCGCATGCGCTCATCACGCAGCGGGACGCCGCTGTTGATCGAGTCCAGCTCGACTTCGACTTCGGCGCGGCCATCCGGATCGACCTTGCCGTGCAACACCAGAAAGCGCTGCACTTCGGAGACGTTGGCGTTTTTCGTGCTGACGAACGAGAGCCGCGACGACTCGCCATCCAGGTACCAATTGGCCTGCGCCGGCAACGCGGCGGCGGCCAGCAACAGGCTGGACACGGTTGCAATGAGGGGGCGGTTGAACATTGAAGACTCGTGGGGGCAATAAACCTGCACGAACCTTAACCGCCCACGCAGTTATTGCAAACTGATCGCAGCAAATCTAACGATTGGTGAAAATCCCTGTGGGAGCTGGCTTGCCAGCGATAGCGCCAGGGCAGGCTATATCTCTGTTGACTGAAACACCGTCATCGCTGGCAAGCCAGCTCCCACAGGGTTATCTACTGCCTGGCGGATCGAGGGTTTCAGGGATCGAGGCGACAGCCCTGGCGCTCGCCCTGCCAGCGGGCGCTGTTGCTGCGACCCAGGCCGCTGACGGTGATGGTTTTGCTGGCGGCGTCATCGGTAAAGTGGCGGGTCGGCAGCCACTGTTTCACATAGCCATGGCAATACCCGACGTCGTTGTTCATCACATAACGGCACGAACAATATTCCTTGGCGGTGTAGGCGCTGATGATGTCCGGGAACGCCCATAGATTTTCACGCTCGTAGCCGATCCACCCAAGCAACGCGATCAGCAGCACCAGCAACAAGCGCTTCATGGCTGCACCGCCTTCAACACGCGTTTGAGCAATTCGTTGTGGCGGTAACTGCCATCACGATCATCGCCATAGCGCACGATCACCAGTTTTTCACTGGGAATCACGTACAGCGCCTGTCCCCAGTGGCCGAGGGCGGCGAAGGTGTCGGAAGGGGCGTCGGGCCACGGCGAGGCGGCGCCATCGGCCGGGCGATTGAGCCACCATTGCCCGCCGGGAACGGCTTCGTCCTGATGGGCCTTGTAACCGCTGAAGGGTTGACGGTTGAAGGCCAGCCAATCCTTGGGCAGCAATTGCCGATCCTTCCAGCGTCCATCGCGGGCCATCAACAGACCGACCCGCGCCAGATCCCGCGCCGTCAGATAAGCGTAGGACGACGCGACAAACGTGCCGGTGGCATCGGTTTCCCACACGGCGTGGCGGATATCCAGGGGTTCGAACAACGCCGTCCACGGGTAGTCCGGATAACGTTGCGCGCCGACGATGTTTTTCAAGGCGGCGGCGAGCAGGTTACTGTCGCCGCTGGAGTAACGGAACGCCTGCCCCGGTTCGGCATAGGCTGCGTGATCGGCGCTGAACGCCGCCATGTCTTGATGACCACGGGTG
>NZ_QAIU01000583.1:2537-7677 GCF_003061205.1 Pseudomonas sp. HMWF006 | reverse complement strand
AAAAAAGTGAGTCGCCGTAAGGGCGAAACCGTAATCAGCAACACCCGCAGAAACGGATATACACCCAAACCCACCAAGCAAAAAAAAGCCCCCTAGGCACACACCGAGGGGGCTTTTCGAACAAACCAGCTCAACGCTTAATGATGCTCACGCGTCGCCCGGAACTTCACATCCGGCCAGCGCTCTTCCATCAACGCCAGGTTAACCCGCGTCGGCGCAAGGTAGGTCAGATGCCCACCACCATCCAACGCCAGGTTTTCCACAGCCTTGTTAGAAAACTCCTCAAGCTTCTTCTTGTCGCTGCATTCAATCCAGCGCGCAGAGTAAACAGTGATCGGCTCATAAGAGCATTCAACCTTGTATTCCTCCTTCAAACGACTGGCGACCACATCGAACTGCAGCACACCCACGGCGCCAAGAATGATGTCGTTGCTGCGTTCCGGGAAGAACACCTGCGTTGCGCCTTCTTCAGCCAGCTGTTGCAGACCCTGACGCAGTTGCTTGGACTTCAGCGGATCACGCAGACGCACACGACGGAACAGTTCCGGGGCGAAGTGCGGGATACCGGTGAAACCGAGGACTTCACCTTCGCTGAAGGTGTCGCCGATCTGGATCGTGCCGTGGTTGTGCAGACCGATGATGTCGCCGGCGTACGCCTCTTCCAGCTGTTCACGCTCGGAGGAGAAGAACGTCAGGGCGTCGCCGATGCGCACGTCCTTGCCGGTACGCACGTGGCGCATCTTCATGCCTTTTTCGTACTTGCCCGAGCAGATGCGCATGAAGGCGATGCGGTCGCGGTGTTTCGGGTCCATGTTCGCCTGGATCTTGAAGATGAAGCCCGAGAACTTCTCTTCCACCGGCTCCACGGTGCGCTCGTTGGCGACACGGGCCAGCGGACGCGGTGCCCAGTCAACGACGGCATCGAGCACGTGGTCGACACCAAAGTTGCCCAGTGCAGTACCGAAGAACACCGGGGTCAGTTGACCGTCGAGGAATTCCTGCTGGTTGAACTCGTGGCAGGCGCCCTGCACCAGTTCCAGTTGTTCGAGGAAACGGTCGTACTCGTCGCCCAGGTGCGCACGCGCTTCATCGGAGTCGAGTTTCTCGATGATCTTGGTTTCGGTGCGTTCGTGACCATGACCGGCGGTGTAGACAATGATGTAGTCGTCGGCCAGGTGGTACACGCCCTTGAAATCGCGGTAGCAACCGATCGGCCAGGTGATCGGCGCTGCCTTGATCTTCAGCACGGCTTCGATTTCGTCGAGCAGTTCGATCGGGTCGCGGATGTCGCGGTCGAGTTTGTTGATGAAGCTGACGATCGGCGTGTCACGCAGACGGCAGACGTCCATCAGGGCGATGGTCCGTGGTTCTACACCTTTACCGCCGTCGAGAACCATCAATGCCGAGTCGACCGCCGTCAGGGTGCGGTAGGTGTCTTCGGAGAAGTCTTCGTGGCCCGGGGTGTCGAGCAGGTTGATCATGTGTTCGCGATACGGGAACTGCATGACCGACGTGGTAATGGAAATACCCCGTTGTTTCTCCATCTCCATCCAGTCGGATGTCGCATGGCGATCGGATTTACGGGATTTCACCGTACCGGCCACCGCAATCGCCTTGCCCATCAACAGGAGCTTTTCGGTGATCGTGGTTTTACCGGCATCGGGGTGGGAAATAATGGCGAAAGTGCGGCGTTTCGCGACTTCGGCGGCCTGGTTGGTCATGGGAAATCGCCTGGCGGTGATTCAAAAAAGGGCCGCGATTATAGCCCAACTCGATGCAATAACCGAACCGTTGAGCACATTAAGGGTGGCCAAATGCTGTCTCAGATGGGAACCTTTTAAAGCACGGAGACGTCCATCCCCTGTTACGACATTTCGTCAGGGGCTGAAAAATCAGCAAGTTAGCCTGACGAGGCTGCGCTCATGGCTCGCTTTCAGACCGCTTTTTGCCGGTGCTGAGGGAGCTGCTTCTCGCGAACGTTTATTCCCGGCAGCCAAGGCTTGGCATGCCACTCGGGAGAGCGTTCGCCGACTACAAAAAAAGGAGTCCGCCTGTGGCTATCCGCTATGGCAAAGGGCTGATGGGAGGTGCGGTGGTGATCGCGCTCCTGGCCCTGCTGATCCACTGGATCGGCATCAACACGATCGAACACTACCGCGACGATTTGTTGTTTTACCTGCAAGCTCATCTGATTCTCGTCCTCGCTTCAATGCTGGCCGCCCTGGTCGTGGGCATCCCCGCCGGCATCTTCCTCAGTCGCCCGACCATGGTCGGCCGCGCTGAACGCTTCATGCAGATCTTCAATATCGGTAACACCGTGCCACCGCTGGCCGTACTGGCGATTGCCCTGGGGATTCTCGGCATCGGCAGTGGTCCGGCGATCTTCGCTTTGTTCCTCGCCTCCCTGTTGCCGATCGTGCGCAACACCTACGAAGGCCTGAAAAACGTCCAGGGCTCGCTGAAAGAAGCCGCCGTCGGCATCGGCATGACCCCGCGCCAGGTGCTGTGGAAAGTCGAATTGCCCAACGCCGTGCCGATCATCGTCGGTGGTGTGCGTGTCGCGCTGGCAATCAACGTCGGCACCGCGCCATTGGCGTTCCTGATCGGTGCGAACAGCCTTGGCAGCCTGATCTTCCCCGGCATCGCCCTGAACAATCAGCCGCAACTGCTGCTCGGCGCCGCGTGCACCGCGCTGCTGGCCCTGCTGCTCGATGGCGTCGTCACCCTCGCCAGCCGACTCTGGCTGGAACGCGGTTTGCGCCCGTCTTAAGGCTCTTGCGAAGGAATATTTATGAAACGACTTAGCTTGATCTTAGGCCTGATCCTGAGTAGTGCCCTGCTGTTCGCAGGAATCGCGCAAGCCGCTGAAAAACCGGTAATCCGTCTCGGCGCCCGGGTATTCACCGAGCAGACCCTGCTCGCGGAAATCACCGCGCAATACCTGCGCAGCAAAGGTTACGACGCGCAGATCACCGGCGGTCTGGGCAGCAACCTGGCCCGCAGCGCCCACGAAAGCGGGCAACTGGACATGCTCTGGGAATACACCGGCGTGTCGCTGGTGGCCTACAACCATGTCACCGAAAAACTCGACAGCGAACAGTCCTACGCCCGGGTGAAAGAACTCGACGCGAAAAAAGGCCTGGTCTGGCTGGCCCCGTCGAAATTTAGCAACACCTACGCCCTCGCCCTGCCGAAAAAAGTCGCCGAGGAGTACCCGCAGATCAACAACATCAGCCAGTTGAACGAGGTGTTGCAGGCTGAAGCCAAGACCAACCATCTGGTGGCGCTGGACACCGAGTTCGCCAACCGCTCCGACGGTCTGGACGGCATGGTCAAGCTCTACGGCATGAACCTGACCCGCAAGAACATCCGCCAGATGGACGCGGGGCTGGTCTACACCGCATTGCGTAACGGCCAGGTATTCGCCGGTCTGGTCTACACCACCGACGGTCGCCTCAACGCGTTCGGCCTGAAACTGCTGGAAGACGACAAGCACTATTTCCCCGACTACACCGCCGCGCCGGTGGTGCGTCAGGCGTATCTGGACGCGCACCCGCAACTGGCCGAGCAACTCAAGCCACTGGCGGAGCTGTTCGACGACGAAACCATGCGCCAGCTCAACGCTCGGGTCGATGTCGATCACGAGAGCCCGTCGAAAGTCGCCGCGGATTTCCTGCGCCAGCATCCACTCAACTAAGGAGGAAAAGTCATGGAATTTCTGAACGCCTTTTCCCACCTCGACTGGCAGCAGGTGATGCACCTGACCTGGCAGCACATCACTCTGGTCGGCATCGCGGTGACGCTGGCGATCCTCATCGGCGTGCCGCTGGGGATCCTGATGACGCGTTTCCCGAGCCTCGCCGGTCCCTTGCAGGCCAGCGCCACGGTGCTGTTGACGGTGCCGTCGATTGCCCTGTTCGGCCTGCTGCTGCCGTTCTACTCCAAGTTCGGCCAGGGTCTGGGGCCGATGCCGGCCATCACCGCGGTGTTCCTTTATTCGCTGCTGCCGATCATGCGCAACACCTACCTCGCCCTGACCGGTGTCGAACCGGGCATCCGTGAAGCCGCACGCGGCATCGGCATGACTTTCGGCCAGCGCCTGCGCATGGTCGAGCTGCCGATTGCGGTACCGGTGATCCTCGCCGGCGTGCGCACCGCCGTGGTGATGAACATTGGCGTGATGACCATCGCCGCGACCATCGGCGCCGGTGGCCTCGGCGTGTTGATCCTCGCCTCTATCAGCCGCAGCGACATGTCGATGCTCATCGTCGGCGCGCTGTTGGTCAGTCTTCTGGCGATCTTCGCCGACCTTCTCCTGCAGTGGCTGCAACGTACGCTGACTCCAAAAGGACTCCTCAAATGATCGAACTTCAAAACCTCAGCAAGACCTTCCAAAGCAACGGCAAAGATGTCAAAGCCGTGGACTCGGTAAGCCTGACCGTCAATGAAGGCGAAATATGTGTGTTCCTCGGGCCATCGGGTTGCGGCAAAAGCACCACGCTGAAGATGATCAACCGCCTGATCAAACCGACCTCGGGCAAGATCCTGATCAACGGCGAAGACACCACCGACCTCGACGAAGTGACCCTGCGTCGCAACATCGGTTACGTGATCCAGCAGATCGGTCTGTTCCCGAACATGACCATCGAAGAGAACATCGTCGTCGTGCCGAAGCTGCTCGGCTGGGACAAACAGAAATGCCACGACCGCGCCCGCGAGTTGATGAGCATGATCAAGCTCGAACCCAAGCAGTATCTGCATCGCTACCCGCGTGAACTGTCCGGCGGCCAGCAACAGCGCATCGGCGTGATCCGCGCATTGGCGGCGGATGCGCCGCTGTTGCTGATGGACGAGCCGTTCGGTGCGGTCGACCCGATCAACCGCGAAATGATCCAGAACGAGTTCTTCGAGATGCAACGGGCGCTGAACAAGACCGTGATCATGGTCAGCCACGACATCGACGAAGCGATCAAGCTGGGCGACAAGATCGCGATTTTCCGCGCCGGCAAACTGCTGCAGATTGATCACCCGGACACCCTGCTCGCGCATCCGGCGGACGATTTCGTCAGCAACTTCGTCGGCCAGGACAGCACGCTCAAGCGTCTGTTGTTGGTGAAGGCAGAAGATGCGGCGGACAACG
>NZ_QAIU01000583.1:0-2527 GCF_003061205.1 Pseudomonas sp. HMWF006 | reverse complement strand
GCTACGTGGTCGTCACCTGTGCCGAGAACAAGGCGCTGGGCTATGTGCGTCGCCGCGATCTGCACCGCCAGACCGGCACCTGTGCGCAATTCCTGCGCGAGTTCAACGCCACGGCGGCGTACGACGAGCATTTGCGCATCCTGTTGTCGCGGATGTACGAGTTCAACCGTTCGTGGCTGCCAGTGATGGATGCCGAGCGAGTGTTCCTTGGCGAGGTGACGCAGGAGTCGATTGCGGCTTATCTGAGCTCGGGGCGCTCGCGCGGGATGAAGACCAGTATCGTCTCGCCTGCTGAAGCGGTAGTCGCCTAAAAAATACACAACCTGTGGGAGCGAGCTTGCTCGCGAAAGCGGAATATCAGTCAACAACGATGTCGACTGTGAAAATGCCTTCGCGAGCAAGCTCGCTCCCACAGGATCCGGGTGATTTTTTCTTCACTTATCAGGCGGAAAAGAATCTCAACACCGAATAAGCCCACAGTCTGTCTAAAGCGACCTGCGAAACAGCCAAAATCCCTCTCACACCCCTCTCTCGCGGCCAACGTCGCCGATGTTGTCGCCATCACACTTACCCACGATTTAGCCGACAAAAGCCGCGAACGTGCAGGTATTTTTAACACTTGAAAATTCTCGGGGAACATCTGTCCGTCATCTCGGTCGGCTACAAAGAGTGATGAACGCGACGCACGTCAGAAGCGTGCAAAAACGCGACATTTTTAGTTGATCTCACGCCCCTCACGCCCTAAAGTTCGCGCCGAACGTCCATGCTGGAAACGATCCATCCGGCTCAAGTACTGACGACGAGACAGCAAGGCCAAGGGCAACGCCCCATGGCCTTTTTGCTTTCGGCGACATGCCTTGGGAAGTAGGCGAACCAAAGTGGGGATACGGAGGACGTTCATTTGCACCCATTGTTTAACTTAGTTTGCCAGTAGGAGTTCCCAGCATGTCGATCCAGGTCGAAGACTATTTCGCGCGCGCTACATTCGACAAAATGAAGGCGTTCGCCGACAAACAGGAAACCCCGTTCGTGGTGATCGACACCGCGATGATCGCCCAGGCCTACGATGACCTGCGCGCCGGTTTCGAATTCGCCAAGGTCTACTACGCGGTCAAGGCCAACCCGGCCGTCGAGATCATCGACCTGCTCAAAGAAAAAGGTTCGAGCTTCGACATCGCCTCGATCTATGAGCTGGACAAGGTGATGGATCGTGGCGTCAGCCCGGACCGTATCAGCTACGGCAACACCATCAAGAAATCCAAGGACATCCGCTACTTCTACGAGAAGGGCGTGCGTCTGTTCTCCACCGACTCCGAAGCCGACCTGCGCAACATCGCCAAGGCTGCACCGGGTTCGAAAGTCTATGTGCGCATCCTCACCGAAGGCTCGACCACGGCTGACTGGCCGCTGTCGCGCAAATTCGGCTGCCAGACCGACATGGCCATGGACCTGCTGATCCTCGCCCGCGACCTCGGCCTGGTGCCGTACGGCATCTCGTTCCACGTCGGTTCGCAGCAACGCGACATCAGCGTCTGGGACGCAGCGATCGCCAAGGTCAAAGTGATCTTCGAGCGTCTGAAAGAAGAAGACGGCATCCACCTGAAGCTGATCAACATGGGCGGCGGCTTCCCGGCCAACTACATCACCCGCACCAACAGCCTGGAAACCTACGCCGAAGAAATCATCCGCTTCCTGAAGGAAGACTTCGGTGATGACCTGCCGGAAATCATTCTCGAGCCGGGCCGTTCGCTGATCGCCAACGCCGGCATCCTGGTCAGCGAAGTGGTATTGGTTGCACGCAAGTCGCGCACTGCCGTCGAGCGCTGGGTCTACACCGATGTGGGCAAGTTCTCCGGCCTGATCGAAACCATGGACGAAGCGATCAAGTTCCCGATCTGGACCGAGAAAAAAGGCGAGATGGAAGAAGTGGTGATCGCCGGCCCAACTTGCGACAGCGCCGACATCATGTACGAAAACTACAAGTACGGCCTGCCGCTGAACCTGGCGATCGGTGATCGTCTGTACTGGCTGTCGACCGGTGCGTACACCACCAGTTACAGCGCCGTAGAGTTCAATGGCTTCCCGCCGTTGAAGTCGTTCTACGTGTAAGAGCAGCTGCGCGTTTCAAGCTGCTAGCGGCAAGTGAAAAGCCCATGACGTGTCATGGGCTTTTTTGTGTCTGTGCGTTCGGCTTGAAGTTTTACGGGGTACTTGAGACCGAGGTCCCTCACCCCAGCCCTCTCCCAAGGGAGAGGGAGCCGACCGCGGTGTAAAGCGTCATTCACCGACCGCAAATACCGCGTCGATTATGGATTCGGCAAAGCACAATCAGGTCGGCGCACCTCTCAAGCATCCCCCAATCGGTTCCCCTCTCCCTCCGGGAGAAGGAGCCGACCGAGGTGTAGCACGTCATGCACCGACCGCAAATACCGCGTCGATTATGGATTCGGCAAAGCACTCTCAGGTCGGCGTTCTTATCAAGCATCCCCCAATCGGTTCCCCTCTCCCTCCGGGAGAAGGAGCCGAC
>NZ_QAIU01000582.1:23327-24695 GCF_003061205.1 Pseudomonas sp. HMWF006 | reverse complement strand
GAAGAGGGCGTGTCGGGCGTTGAGCTGATCCTCACCAAACTCCATGCGGGCGGCAAGTTTTCCAACAAGAACTACCAGTTCTCCGGCGGTCTGCACGGGGTGGGTATTTCCGTGGTCAACGCCTTGTCGACCGAAGTCCGGGTGCGCGTCAAGCGTGACGGCAACGAGTACCAGATGACCTTCGCCGATGGCTTCAAAGCCACCGAACTGGAAATCGTCGGCACCGTCGGCAAGCGCAATACCGGCACCAGCGTGTACTTCGCGCCGGACCCGAAATACTTCGATTCACCGAAATTCTCCATCAGCCGCCTCAAGCACGTGCTCAAGGCCAAGGCTGTGCTGTGTCCGGGGCTGCTGGTCAGCTTCGAAGACAAAGGCACCGGCGAGAAAGTCGAATGGCATTACGAAGACGGCCTGCGCTCCTACCTGGTGGACGCGGTCAGCGAATTCGAACGCCTGCCGGACGAGCCGTTCTGCGGCAGCCTGGCCGGTAATAAAGAAGCGGTCGACTGGGCGCTGCTGTGGTTGCCGGAAGGTGGCGACGCGGTGCAGGAAAGCTACGTCAACCTGATCCCGACGGCGCAGGGCGGTACCCACGTCAACGGTCTGCGTCAGGGCTTGCTCGACGCGATGCGCGAGTTCTGCGAATTCCGCAGCCTGCTGCCGCGTGGCGTGAAGCTGGCGCCGGAAGACGTATGGGAACGCATCGCTTTCGTGCTGTCGATGAAGATGCAGGAGCCGCAATTCTCCGGCCAGACCAAAGAGCGCCTGTCGTCCCGTGAAGCGGCGGCGTTCGTCTCCGGTGTGGTCAAGGACGCCTTCAGCCTGTGGCTCAACGCCAACCCGGAAACCGGTCTGGCCCTGGCCGAACTGGCGATCAACAACGCCGGTCGCCGCCTCAAGGCCAGCAAGAAGGTCGAGCGCAAGCGCGTTACCCAGGGGCCGGCGCTGCCGGGCAAACTGGCCGATTGCGCCGGGCAGGACCCAATGCGTTCCGAGCTGTTCCTGGTCGAGGGTGATTCCGCCGGCGGTTCTGCCAAGCAAGCGCGGGACAAGGAATTCCAGGCGATCCTGCCGTTGCGCGGCAAGATCCTCAACACCTGGGAAGTCGATGGCAGCGAAGTGCTGGCCAGCCAGGAAGTGCACAACATCGCCGTGGCCATCGGTGTCGATCCCGGCGCCGCAGACATGAGCCAGCTGCGCTACGGCAAGATCTGCATCCTCGCCGACGCCGACTCCGACGGTCTGCACATCGCCACGCTGCTGTGCGCCTTGTTCGTCCAGCATTTCCGCCCGCTGGTGGATGCCGGTCACGTTTACGTGGCGATGCCGCCGCTGTACCGCATCGACCTCGGCAAAGAGATCTAC
>NZ_QAIU01000582.1:18704-23317 GCF_003061205.1 Pseudomonas sp. HMWF006 | reverse complement strand
AGCCACAGGTCACCCGATTCAAGGGTCTGGGCGAAATGAACCCGCCGCAGCTGCGTGAAACCACCATGGACCCGAACACCCGGCGACTGGTGCAACTGACGCTGGGCGATGATTTCGCCGAGACCTCGGAAATGATGGACATGCTGCTGGCGAAGAAACGCGCCGGTGACCGCAAGACCTGGCTCGAATCCAAGGGCAACCTCGCCGAGGTGCTGGCCTGATGCGCTTCGGCGTCGCCCTGGCATGTGCGTTGCTGCTGGGCTCGATGACGGTGGCGGCCGAGCCGGTGCCCGAGTTGAAGCTGCTGGCCGAGCATCCGGTCGACGGCATGCGCGGCGGCAACCTTTCGGGGTTGGCAATGTGCGGCAAGGATTTGTGGACGGTGTCCGACCGTGACGACGAGCAGATCTATCGCCTGAACACGGGCGATCAGGTCTGGCAGGCCGAAACCGTGCACCTCGACGTGCCGAAAGTACCCGACAGCGGCTTGCCGTGGGGCTTGAGTTCGCGCACCTGGGCGGCGTCGTTCATCCGTGGCGGCGACCTCGATTTCGAAGGGATCACCTGCGACAGCGCCGGTAACCGCTACATCGTCAGCGAAGCCCATGCGGCGGTGCTGCAGGTGTCGCCCGAGGGGACGGCATCGTGGCTGAAAATCTCGCCGATGCTGGTCAAGGAGGCCCGGGCCAGCGGCATGTTGCTGCACTTCAATGCGTTGTTCGAAGGCCTGGCGATCAACCCGGCGGGCGATGAAATGTGGCTGGCGGCCGAGCGTGAACGGCGTGGCCTGCTGAAGATCAAGCGTCAGCAAACAGTCTGGGATTGCCACGGCGGCTGCGTTTTGCTCAGCGAAGCCGGGGTGGAGATGCAGCCACCGCAGTTCCCCAAGGCTCGCGCCGTCAGTCGTGATTTCGCCGACCTGTCGCTGTTCAACGGCAAGCTGTTCACCCTTGAGCGCAATGCGTTCAGGGTCTGTCGGCGTGATGCGGTGACGGCCAAGGTCGAACGCTGCTGGTCGTTTGCTGAAGAGGCCTTGCAGCCACAACGGCTTTATTCCCAGGCCTACGGTCTGGCGGAAGCCTTGGTGGTGGACGCCGACGGCGCGTGGATTGGCCTGGACAATAACGACGGTGTCCGCGCCGATGGCGAGAAACGCCCGATCGTCTGGCGCTTCGCTGCGCCTGAAGGTGGCTGGAGCGCCAAGCCGTGAGCCAGCAACCGCCGGGCAAGCGCGCCGGCCGGGTATTGATGATTCTGGCCTGGTGCGCGGCGTTGTTTCTGGCGACGCGGTTTTTTGGCCAGTGGGAACAGCGCCAGCAGAATCCGAACGTGGTGATCACGTCCGAGCAGCATGACGGCGTGATCGAAGTGAAGCTGGCCGGCAACGCCCAAGGGCATTTTGTCGCCAGCGGCCAGATCAACGGTGAGCCGGTGGAGTTCATGCTCGACACCGGCGCCACCGATGTGGCGATCCCGGCGGATCTGGCCAAACGGTTGAAACTGGAAGAGGGTTTCGGTGTAACCCTGAGCACGGCCAACGGCCTGAGCCAGGGCTACCGGACCAAAATCGACCGCCTGCAACTGGGCGACATCGTGCTGCGGGACGTCCGCGCACTGGTGGCGCCGGGGCTGCATGGCGATCAGGTGCTGCTCGGCATGAGCGCCCTGAACAAACTTGAATTTACCCAGCGCGGTGGCACCATGCTGCTGCGCCAGACAACGAACCGATGAGGCCCGCATGAGCGACTCCCTTGATCTCAGCCTGGACGGTGTAGAACGCCGCTCGCTGGCTGACTTCACCGAAAATGCCTACCTCAACTACTCCATGTACGTGATCATGGACCGTGCTTTGCCGCATATCGGCGACGGCCTGAAACCGGTACAGCGGCGTATCGTCTACGCCATGAGCGAACTGGGGCTGGATGCCGATTCCAAGCACAAGAAATCGGCGCGTACCGTCGGTGACGTGCTCGGCAAGTTCCACCCGCACGGCGACTCGGCGTGCTACGAAGCGATGGTGCTGATGGCCCAGCCGTTCAGCTATCGCTACACACTGGTCGACGGCCAGGGCAACTGGGGTGCGCCGGACGATCCGAAGTCCTTCGCCGCCATGCGTTACACCGAAGCCCGTCTGTCGCGCTATTCCGAAGTGCTGCTCAGCGAGCTGGGCCAGGGCACCGCCGACTGGGGCCCGAACTTCGACGGCACCCTGCAGGAACCGCTGGTGTTGCCGGCACGTTTGCCGAACATCCTGCTCAACGGCACCACCGGTATCGCCGTGGGCATGGCCACCGACGTGCCACCGCACAACCTGCGCGAAGTCGCCACTGCCTGCGTGCGCCTGCTCGATGAGCCGAAAGCCACGGTCGAACAGCTCTGCGAACACATTCAGGGCCCGGACTACCCGACCGAAGCGGAAATCATCACCCCGCGCGCCGACCTGCTGAAAATGTACGAAACCGGCAAGGGCTCGGTGCGCATGCGCGCCGTGTACCACGTCGAGGACGGCGACATCATCGTCACCGCGCTGCCGCACCAGGTGTCTGGCGCCAAGGTGCTGGAGCAGATCGCTGCGCTGATGCAGGCCAAACCGTCGAAAGCGCCGCAGATCGCTGACCTGCGTGACGAATCCGACCACGAAAACCCGTGCCGCATCGTGATTATTCCGGTCAACAGCCGCGTCGATCACGAAGCGCTGATGCAGCACCTGTTCGCCAGCACCGAGCTGGAGTCGACCTACCGGGTCAACGTCAACATCATCGGTCTGGACGGCAAGCCACAGCTGAAAAACCTCCGTGCGTTGCTGGTCGAATGGCTGGAATTCCGCGTGCTGACCGTGCGTCGCCGCCTGCAATTCCGCCTCGACAAGGTCGAGCGTCGCCTGCACCTGTTGGACGGCTTGCTGATCGCTTACCTCAACCTGGATGAAGTGATCCACATCATCCGCACCGAGGAGCACCCGAAAGCCAAGCTGATCGAACGTTTCGCCCTCAGCGAGATTCAGGCCGACTATATCCTCGACACCCGTCTGCGTCAGTTGGCGCGACTGGAAGAGATGAAGCTGCGCGACGAGCAGGACGAACTGCTCAAGGAACAAGCCAAGCTGCAAGCGCTGCTGGGCAGCGAAGCGAAGCTGAAGAAGCTGGTGCGCACCGAGTTGCTGAAAGACGCTGAAACCTATGGCGATGACCGTCGTTCACCCATCGTCGAACGTGCTGAAGCCAAGGCGCTGACCGAACACGACCTGTTGCCGAACGAAAAAGTGACTGTCGTGTTGTCGGAAAAAGGCTGGATCCGTTCGGCCAAAGGACACGACATCGACGCCACTGGCCTGTCGTACAAGGCCGGTGACGGCTTCAAGACCTCGGCGGCGGGGCGCTCCAACCAGTTTGCCGTGTTTATCGACTCCACCGGCCGCAGCTATTCGGTCGCCGCGCACACCTTGCCGTCGGCCCGGGGCCAGGGCGAGCCGTTGACCGGCCGTCTGACGCCGCCGCCCGGCGCCACGTTCGAGTGCGTGCTGATGCCGGAAGACGATGCGCTGTATGTGATCGCGTCCGATGCCGGTTACGGCTTCGTGGTCAAAGGCGAAGACCTGCAGGCCAAGAACAAGGCCGGTAAGGCCCTGTTGAGTCTGCCGAACAACGCCAAAGTCATCGCGCCGCGGCCAGTGGCCGATCGTGAGCAGAACTGGCTGGCCTCGGTCACGACCGAAGGTCGCCTGCTGATCTTCAAAATCAGCGATCTGCCACAATTAGGGAAGGGCAAGGGCAACAAGATCATCGGTATTTCCGGTGAGCGTGTGGCCAGTCGCGAAGAATATGTCACGGACATCGCCGTACTTCCGGAAGGCGCCACGTTGGTGCTGCAGGCCGGAAAACGGACCCTGTCGCTGAAGGCCGACGACCTCGAACACTACAAGGGTGAACGTGGCCGTCGTGGCAACAAGCTTCCAAGGGGCTTCCAGAGAGTGGATGCGCTGCTCGTCGAAAACCTCAATTAGGCGTAAACGCCCACCTAGAGGCGTCGATCTACGATTTAACGCGTAGATCGACGCTTTGGCGCTGGAGTCGGAACGCATATTCACGGATGATATGGCCTTTCCAAACGCCGGCGTGGCCGAGCGTTCTTCATATTTATTGAGTATTTTCACTGTGGTCAGCCTTGTGGCGGCCACCTGGACGGGATGATGACTGCTCTGCGCCCCCTTATTTTCCTGCTCGCCGGCGTTTTGGGCCTGGCGGGTTGCAGCGTTCACCAGCCGGTGTCGCTGTATCAGCTGGACAGCGGAAGTCCGGCTCAGCCTGCGCAAAGCGCAGGCATGGCGGTTTTGTTGGGTCCGGTAGTCATTGCTGATTACCTGCAACGTGAAACCCTGCTGCAACGTCAACCGGACGGCAGCCTGCAAGCGGCGACCGACGGTCGCTGGGCGGGCAGCCTTTCGTCGGATATCGATCAATTGCTGATGCGTCAGGTGGCCGGTCATCTCGACAGCCAGCGTGTGGTGCTGGCGCCGGCGACCCTGGGTTTTACCCCGGATGTGCAGGTGTTGCTGACCATCACGCGTCTGGACTCGGGTGAGAAACAACCGGCGATCCTCGATGCGCAATGGC
>NZ_QAIU01000582.1:15452-18667 GCF_003061205.1 Pseudomonas sp. HMWF006 | reverse complement strand
GTGGCTGAAGCACCGCGTAAAGCGGCACCCAAACCGGCCGCGCCGGCAGCGGAAGCCGAGAAGCAGCCAAAGATTCCGATGGCTTCGCCGATTCGCACCGATATGGAAGTGTTCCGCTTCTAAGTCGGATCGAGTCAGAACAGAGCCCGCCTTGTGCGGGCTTTGTTGTGTCTGGGGTTTGGTAGGGGAGATCACAAGCCCCTCACCCTAACCCTCTCCCGGAGGGAGAGGGGACTGACCGAGGTGTCTGGTGCTATGCATCGACCTGAAAGCGCTTGGCGATTATGGATTCACAGCTGGGCGTTCAAGTCGCTGCAGGTCTTCAATATTCCCGAATCGGTTCCATCTCCCCGAGGGAGAGGGCTGGGGTGAGGTTATGCATCGACCTGAAAGAGCCTGGCGATTATGAATTCACAGCTGGGCGTTCAAGTCGCTGCAGGTCTTCAATATTCCCGGATCGGTTCCCTCTCCCAGCGGGAGAGGGCTAGGGTGAGGGGCAAAGTGCAGGCAACAAAAAAGCCCGCAGACATTCGCGTGTCTGCGGGCTTTCGTACCTCTGGCCTAAGGCTTACGCCCGACGTTCATGCATCCGCGCCAGTTGTCGCTCGAGCATCGACGGATAAGGCTCCATCAAGCGCTCCACGCAGCAAGCGCCTTCAGGGCTGGCAATCGGGCGGATCCGCGCACGCTGGCGGATCAGTGCATCGTCACTGATCTTGCGCTCGACCAGCAGCAGATTGCGGCTGTGTTGCGACAAGGCCAAGGCATCCTGTGCAGAGTCGGTCAGCAGCAGGTCGATCTGGCTCAGACCGAACAACTCGTCACCCAGGGTCAGACCCAGCTGCAATTGCAGGGTGATGCCGCTGTCGGCGACTTCGATCTGCAACTGATGGCCCAGCGCCCGCAGCAGCTCGCCGCAGCAGATCGCGTTGGTCAGGTAATCGTCGCCGCTGTCTTCGCTGTGGAACAGCATCAGCGTGCTGCCGTCGTTGAGGGTTTCGATTTCACCCTGATACAACGAGGCGGCCTGATCGAGGCAGTCGCGATAACGCTCCAGCAGCTCCTCCAGGCGCGCGCGTGGCAGGCGGCGCAGTTGTTCTTGCGAGCCGAGTTGCACGGCCAGTACGGCGCTGTGCTGTGGCACGTTGGGTGTGGCCTTGCGCACAGCCGGTTGCGGGGCGGCATCCAGCGACTCGTCGCGCAGATCGGCAAAGGCGTCGTCGTCATCATCGTCTTCAACGGTGCTGACCACGTGGCGCGGCGCCGGCTTCTGTGCGGCCAGCGGACGGGTTTCGTCGAAGCTCGGATCGCGCAGGTTGCGCACTTCGAATTCCGGTTCGTCCTCTTCTTCGAACTCGGGTTCCGGCTCGGGTTTCGGCGCCGGCTCCGGAGCAAAGTTGGCGTGCAGTTGACGGGCCAGATCACCGATTTCGTCCTGGCGCTCGGTGCCCGGCGTGAATTCGTCGATATGGCGCAACCATACGCGCAATTGCAGCAGCGGCGTGGACAGGTAGCGGCCCATGCGCAGGCTCAAGGCCAGCGACAGCGCCAGCAAAATCGCACTGAGAATGCCCATGCTCTGCAGGCTGATGGTCATCGGCTGCTGGAACTGATCCATGTCCAGGCTGATGCGCAGTTGCCCGGCGGTCACGTCCTGGAAGGTGATCTTGCTCTCGTACATGCCTTCGGCTTCGCCCAACAGGCTGTGTTTGGGGCGCTGACCGGATTCGGCGAGGATGCGGTTGTCCACGCTATAGATGGCCGCGTGCGCCACCAGTTTGTTCTTGGTCAGGTTGTTGAGCAGCACATTGAGGCTGAGGATGTCGTTGGACACCAACAGCTCCGTGGCGGAGGTGGCGGTCTGCGTGGTCAGGCTTTCGCCCAGTGCATCGGCCTGCTCGTGCATGGCCTGCTTGAACTGCAAGCCCATCACCCCGGCATAGATCACCAGGGCCAGAGCGACCAGGATCACGTTATGGCTGGCAATGCGCAATGCAATCGGTACACGGCGGTGGCGCAGTGCACGGAAGATCAGCAGGAAGAAGTTATCGGTTTTAACTGGCGTGGGCCGGTTCACTGAGCTCGGCTCTTTTGTCCGTGAAGTTGACGCGCAGTATAGCGACAGGCCCTAGACCGGCAAAGCGCTCGCGGTGCCCGATGGTCACTGAAAGTGGGTAGAATGCGGTTTTTTTCCAGTTGCGGGGGTGCGCGTTGCGCGAAATCGTCCTGATTAACATCACGGGAGTCGACCGTCCGGGTCTGACTGCGGCCATTACCGGCGTTCTGGCACAAGGTGGTGTGAACATTCTCGACATCGGTCAGGCGGTGATCCACGACACCCTGTCGTTCGGCATCCTGGTTGAAATTCCCGATTCCGAGCAAGGCAAGGCCGTGCTCAAGGACATCCTGTTCAAGGGCTACGAGCTCGACCAGCAGGTGCGCTTCACCCCGGTGTCCGAAGAGGATTACCAGCAGTGGGTGGGCAATCAGGGCAAGAAACGCCACATCGTTACCCTGTTGACCCGCAAAGTCACCGCCGGCCAATTGCAGGCGGTCAGCTCGATCACCGCCAAATATGGCCTGAACATCGACCATATCGACCGTCTGTCGGGTCGCATGCCGCTGGATACGCCGGCGGACAAGGGCAAGGGCTGCATCGAGTTCTCCGTGCGTGGCGAGGCGGCGGATCCGCAGGCCCTGCGCGCCGAGTTCCTCAGCGTCGCGCAGGCGCTGAACGTCGACATCGCCTTCCAGGAAGATTCGTTGTTCCGCCGCAACCGGCGCCTGGCGGTGTTCGACATGGACTCCACGCTGATCGAAGCCGAAGTCATCGACGAACTGGCCAAGGCGGCCGGTGTCGGGGAGCAAGTGTCGGCCATCACCGAGCGCGCGATGGCCGGCGAGCTGGATTTTCGTGCCAGCTTCAAGGAGCGCCTGGCTCTGCTCAAAGGGCTGGATGTCAGCGTGCTGGATTCGATCGGCGCTTCGTTGCGCCTGACCGAAGGCGCCGAAACCCTGTTCGCCGAACTCAAGCGTCTGGGTTACAAGACGGCGATCCTGTCCGGCGGCTTCACCTACTTCGCCAAGCAGTTGCAGGCCAAGCTCGGCATTGACTACGTGTTCGCCAACGAACTGGAAGTGGTCGACGGCAAGTGCACCGGCGTGGCGATCGAGCCGATTGTCGACGCCCAGCGCAAGGCCGATCTGCTGAAGGA
>NZ_QAIU01000582.1:4008-15381 GCF_003061205.1 Pseudomonas sp. HMWF006 | reverse complement strand
GTGTGCTGTATCTGCTCGGCTTCCGCGACCGCGACGGCCAGCTTTAAGCTTGAAGCAGGTCTCTGTGGCGAGGGCGCAAGCGCCCTCGCCACGGTTTCTTTAAGGCTTCAAAGCGACTTCCACAAGGAGTCGAAATCCTCCTCGCTCCCGCCATTCTGCGCGGCCTCGAGCGAGCGATAGGCAAACTGATTGAAGCTGTGCGTACTCGCCAGCCGCCGATCCAGTCCGGCGCGGTGCTCTTCGCCCTGAGTGTTGATGAGTACCTTATTACCTTCCTGAAACGGCAGGCGCGGAGCCAGCAAGGTGGCCGGCAAGTCGATTGCGCTGATCTCCGGCAGCAGTAACCCGCGCAAGTAATGGCTGTGATCGTCCCGCGAGCGCACCAGTTGCAAACCGCATGGCTGCGCATGCGGAGCCACCAGTTCAATGCCCATCTGCGTCCCGCTACCCCGTACCTGACGAATCCAGCGAATCACGGCAATGCTCCAGCCCTGGCTCGTGCTGTCCTGAATCCCGAGCATTTCTCCAGCCTGCAGCTCGGCAGGCACCTCATCGGGCCAGGCCAGGCAGTAGCCGCCGGGGCTATGGTTGATCACCGGCAACGTGTAGGTCGGGTAATGCGGTGTGCTGTCGGTGGTGCTTTCGTCCTCGGGCAGATGGTCGTACTGGATTTCTTCATAAGGCAGAAACTGCTCGTTGCCCAGCGGCGCGGCGTCGAACGCCTGACTCCAGCTGTCCTTTTCACCCTTGGCCACGGCACTGCTGAAATTGGCTGCGCGAGCGCCGGGATGCTTGAGCAATTCGCTGAATGTGCGTTCGCCACCGAGGTAGAAATGCAGGGCGCTCATGCCGACGCACACGGTCAGGTTGCCCTGGCCAACGCTGCGCTGAAAACTGCGTTCGGCGGCCTGTCCCCACGTGGCATGCAAGTGTTGCAGGGTGTCCTGACTCATGCCGTTGGGCACTTGCAACGGCGGTGATGTGTCCTGCCGCAGCAGGTGCGCCTCGACGGCATTCACCAGCGGCTGCGGATCGAAGCCGAGCAGTCCGGCCTGTTGTTCGCGGCGAAACATGCTGCGATAACGCGGCCCGACATCGAGTTCTGCGCTGATCGCAAACAGGCCATCGTCCGGACGCCCGGGATGCAGTTTGAGCAACGCGCTCCACGGCTCCAGCACCTCGGCCAGGCGGGCGATCTGGTTCTGCCGCAACTGATTGCAACGCGCACTGCCCAGCAACAACGCGGCGATGTAGGTCTGTTCAAGGCTCAGCTCGGGCGTCAGGCTGGCGAGGTCGTCATGCACGCGCTTGTGCTGAAGCTGCAGTTCACAGGCGCTGCGATAGAGCTGATGCAACTCGAACCACAACTGCTCCGGTGCCGGACTGTACAGCTGCGTGGCGCGTACCAGTTGCCCCTTGAGCGCATGTGCCGCCCGTTGCAGGGCAGTGCTGAGCAGAGTCGCGCGATCCTTGCTGTATTTCGGGGTGATGCGCAGCACGATCTGTTTGTAGCCAATCGCCAGATGACTTTGCAGCGCCTGACACAGGTTGTTGATCTTGCGCGAACGCTCGTCGAGCATGATCGCCTGATGCAGAAACTGCCGCTCCAGATGCTGGCAGACGAAATACACCTCGGGGCGCAGCAACTCCAGCAATTGCAGGCGATTGTCGCTGGGGGTGAGCAACTGATTGAGTTCGCCCAGGCCTTGATACAACTGGCGGGCGGTTTCGCCGATGTTGGCCTTGGGCAGGCCGGCGATCCAGCGCTTGAAGTCGCGCGGGGAGGCTTCGCAAAACGACAGGCGCGATTGCGTCGGGGCAGGGGCGCGAAGTGGCGGCGGGGCGATGGTCTGGCTCATGCCAAAAACCATAGCAGTAAAAATCGGGGTCTGTCGCGACGGCAAACCCTGTAAGAGCCTTCGGTAGCTCCTACAGGGAGAGCGCGGAGATATCAGGCCGTTGGCAGTGCCAGAGCCTGGCCCATTTGTACTGGCGAACCGGCGACCAGTTCTTCAGCCCATTTCACTTGATCCGGCCCGAACAGCACGATCGCGGTCGAACCCAGCTTGAAACGGCCCAGTTCGGCGCCTTTTTCCAGATGGATCGGTGCGCGGGCGGCTTCGTCGTAGCGGAAGGTTTTCAGCTCGCGCTTCGGCGGGGTGACCAGACCGGCCCACACGGTTTCGATCGAAGCGACGATCATCGCGCCGACCAGCACCACGGCCATCGGCCCGCGCTCGGTGTCGAAGATGCACGCCACACGCTCGTTGCGGGCGAACAGCTCCGGAACGTTTTCCGCGGTGGTCTGGTTGACCGAGAAGATCCGGCCCGGGATGTAGACCATCTCGCGCAGGGTGCCGGCCAGCGGCATGTGCACGCGGTGGTAGTCCTTCGGCGACAGGTAGATGGTGGCGAAATCGCCGCCCATGAACGGAGCAGCATTGGCCGTGTCACCGCCGAGCAGTTCCAGCACGCTGAAGCTGTGGCCCTTGGCCTGGAACACCCGACCGTGTTCGATCGGGCCGAGCTGGCTGACCGCACCGTCGGCCGGGCTGAGGATCGCGCCCGGAGTTTCGTCCAGCGGACGTGCGCCGTCTTTCAGTGCACGGGTGAAGAACGCGTTGAAGTGCTCGTAAGCGGTCAGGTCTTCGACCAGTGCTTGCGACATGTCCACCTGATAACGCTTGGCGAACCACTGGGTGAAGGCATTCTTGAACCAGCGCACGCGGCACTCGGCAACGCAGCCGGCCAGGCGCGACAGCAGGTGATGAGGCAGCAGGTACTGGCTGAGGATAAACAGACGCTCTTTCATTAGTTGTCCTTAAAAACCTTGAATCTCGACAGGCGTGTCAGGGTGGTTGCCCCATTCGCCCCAGGAACCGGCGTAGCCCTTGACCCGCGGATAACCGAGGGACTTGGCCACCAGATATGTGAAGCCCGACCGGTGATGGGTCTGGCAGTGGGTAATGATTTCTTTGTCCTTGGTGATCCCGAGGTCTTCGAGGATCTGCGGCATGTCCGTGCGAATGCGCAACTGGCGTGCCTTGTCCATGCCGGCGGTCCATTCGAAGTTGACCGCGCCCGGAATGTGTCCACCCCTGGCCGCCAGCACCTTCTCACCGGAATACTCCAGCGGCCCGCGCGCATCCCAGATCGCCAGATCGGCGGCGCCGAGCCGGCTTTGCAGGTATTCGCGAGTGGCGGTCGGTTCTTCGTGCAGGGTCAGCGCCACCGGGCCGCCGACGGCGGGAGGTATCTGGATCGACATCGGCATGCCGGCTTCCAGCCACGCCGGCAAGCCGCCGTCGACGTAGTGGTAGTTGTCGTGACCAATCACGTCGAGCAGCCAGATGAAACGCCCGGCCCAGCCGCCGCCCTCGTCGTCATAGACCACGTAGACCGCGTCCTTGCGATGGCCCAGTTCACCGAACAGCGCTTCCAGGTCGGCCTTGGCCGGCAGCAATCCCGGTGCTGGCGGCTGACCGAGCTGGGTGCGTTTCGGGTCGACAAAACGTGCGCCGGGAAGGTGACCTTCGGCATAGCGGGCAGGGCTGGTCAGATCCACCAGAATCAGTTCAGGGGAATCGAGACGCGGGAGCAGGTCGCTCGGCTCGATGACGAGCGGCAAGCCAGAGAAGTCAGACATGTGAGGTCTCCAGAGCACAAAGGGGGGGATTGTAGCGCAGCCTCATCGGCCACGGCTGCTAAAGCTGTGCAGGGCTTTTTCGATGCACTGCGCGGTTTTGCCGAACGCCTGCACGGTGATGTCGGCGAACGGCCCGCCGCCCTGGTCGGCCACGACGATCATGATCACCCGGCCATTGTTGACCAGTGAGCGCAGGAACAAATGTTCGCCGCGAAACAGCGAGCGCAGGCCCGGCGGCAACAATGCGGAAAATTGTGCATTGTTCTCGGGGTTGATCCGCACCTGTGCCTGCTGCGCCAGCAGGCGCTGCAATACCTTGCTCTGGCTGACAACGAAATTCAGCGCGGCGGCGTCTTTCGGCAAGCCGAAAGTCTGGTGCACGCGCAGATTGGACTGCGTGCGATCGGCCATCAGGATCATCACCCGGCGCATGCCGCTGGCGACCAGAGCATCGCGGGCAGCGACTGTCAGGCTCATGGCATTGGTGAAGCGGCTCGGTTCGGCGAGCAATTCGGCACATTGCCGGCGCCACTGGCTCAGGTCTTCAGCGGACGGCGCGGCGGCAGGCAGCATGCCCGCCGGCAAACGGTGCGTGCCCCACGGCCACAACAGCGACACCGCCGGGTGCCACAGGTCCGGCATTGCATGGTGGCGTGCGCTGTTGGCGGCTTGTTGGTGCAATTGCTGTTGCACTTCATCCATCGAGATTTGCAGATACAGGCTGGTCAGGTACTGCCAGCGCTCACTGTGCGGACTGTCCCAGGCCTGTTGCGCCGATAACGCCAGGCCGTTGGCCAGCAGCACGGTGTTGGCCGGCTGATTGAGCCAGCGACGCAGGGTCGGATCGTCATCCAGGCGATTCTGCTGGCGCAACGGGTGTTCGCTGTCGCGGGCGATGCGCAGCACTTTGACCAGTTCGCGCTGTTCGCTGAGCAGCAATTTATAGCCTTGCTGCACCCAGATCGGCAGGTGCCAGACTTGCACCAGCGCCTCGGCGATCTTCAGCAGGCGCACGCCAAACAGTTGCTTCTCGACCACCGGAGCCGATTCGCCCTTGTGGATCACCCGCAATTCCCATTCTTCGAGCAACTCGGGAAACTTCAGCGCCAGTGGCCATAACGGCGAGAGAAACAACAGGCTGCCCCAATGGATGTCCTGCCACAGTCGGGCCAGGCGGCTGGCGAAAAAACCATTGGCCTGTTGCGTGGCGTGCTGGCTGATCATTTGCAGTTGGCGCAGGGCCTTGGGGATCTGCATCTGCGGTTGGGCCGGCAGGCGCGCCAGCAGTTCTTCGGTGCGCGCCAGACCCAGACGGTTGATCGCCACCTCGAGGTTTTCCGCCGGTGCGGACAGGGTGCCGTGGGTGTGACGATTCGCCTCACGGATGATGCTCAAGGCCAGCGCCGGGCTGTCCTGCATCAGCTCGGCGATGTCGCGTAGCGAGCTGCGGTTGTCACGGATCGCGCGGCACACTTTGTCGTGAGCCTCTTGCGGCACGGGCAGGAGCACGCCATCGAGCAACTTTACCCAGCCCTCGAGGGTGGTCGGTTTTGCGTGTGGGACGTTCGTTTCATTAGCCATGTCTGGACGAGATCTTCACTGACTGTAGACGCGCCCGGCATGGGCTAAATTGGCTTTTCGCCTGAACTGGCTATAGTCTGGCGCAGTTTTGCCGATAAGTAGAAGAAGAGATTTTTTAACTTCCGAATATGACCTTGAACCCGACTTAAATAAGTACTTTCTACCTATGGCTAAAATTATCGGCATCATCGTCGTATTCGCGAGCGTGCTCGGCGGATACGTGCTCTCCCACGGCAAAATTGCCGCCCTGATCCAGCCCTTCGAGGTGATGATCATCGGTGGTGCGGCCCTCGGTGCATTCCTGCAGGCCAACCCCGGTTACATGACGATGCACGTGCTCAAGAAATCCCTGAGCATGTTCAGTTCGCGCTTCAGCCACACGTTCTATCTGGAAGTGCTGGGCCTGATCTACGAGATCCTCAACAAGAGCCGCCGCGAAGGCATGATGGCCATCGAAGGCGACATCGAAGACGCCGCCGCGAGCCCGATCTTCGCCAAGTACCCGGCCGTGCTCAAAGACGAGCGCATGACCGCGTTCATCTGCGATTACCTGCGCATCATGTCCTCCGGCAACATGGCGCCGCACGAGCTGGAAGGCTTGTTCGACATGGAGCTGTACAGCCTGAAAGAAGACCTCGAACACCCGTCCCATGCGGTGAACGGCATCGCCGACGCCATGCCGGGTTTCGGTATCGTCGCGGCGGTACTGGGTATCGTGGTGACCATGGCTTCGCTGGGTGAAGGCGATCAGAAATCCATCGGTCTGCACGTGGGTGCGGCACTGGTCGGTACCTTCTTCGGTATTCTCGCGGCCTACGGTTTCTTCGGTCCGTTGGCGCACTCCCTGGCTCACGATGCCAAGGAAGAACTGAACGTCTATGAAGCGATCAAAGCCTCGCTGGTGGCCTCCGCTTCCGGCATGCCGCCATCGCTGGCGGTCGAGTTTGGTCGCAAGGTGCTGTACCCGGCCCACCGTCCAAGCTTTGCCGAGCTGGAACAAGCCGTTCGCGGTCGTTAAGTCATGGAAAATAACCAGCCGATAATCATCAAGCGCGTCAAGCGCATCGCCGGCGGGCATCACGGCGGGGCGTGGAAAATCGCCTTCGCCGACTTCGCCACGGCGATGATGGCGTTCTTCCTGGTGTTGTGGCTGCTGTCCACCGCCACACCGGAACAGAAGATCGCCATCGCCGGTTACTTCAAGGACCCGGTCGGCTTCTCCGAAAGCGGCACGCCATACATCATTGATCTGGGCGGCACGCCGACCCTCGCGCCGGAAAACACCCTCAACCCCGAGGTGAAGTCGCAGCCGCAACCTGACAAGGTCACGGTCGACACCGAGCAGGTCGAAGGCATGGCCGAGCAGGTCGAGAAAGAACGCCTGGAGCTGTTGCTGCAAGAACTGCAGAACAAGGTCGACGAGAACCCGCAACTGCAGAAGTTCAAGGATCAGATCCTGTTCGAGATCACCCCGAACGGCTTGCGCATCCAGATCATGGACGCCGAAAACCGGCCGATGTTCGACTCGGGCTCGGCGCGTCTGAAACCGTACTTCGAAGACATCCTGCTGGCCATGGCCGACACCATCAAAGCGGTGCCGAACAAGATCAGCATCAGCGGCCACACCGACGCCAAGCCGTACACCGGCACCGGCGATTTCGGTAACTGGGAGCTCTCGGCCAACCGCGCCAACGCCGCCCGGCGTGCCTTGGTTGCCGGTAGTTATCCGGAGTCGCAGGTGGCGCGGGTGGTGGGTTATGCCTCGTCGGCATTGTTCGACAAGGAAAACCCGTTCAACCCGGTCAACCGTCGCATCGACATTGTGGTCCTGACCAAGAAGGCTCAGGCAGCCATCGAAGGTGCGCAAGGTGCCGATCCGGCCAAGCCGGCGGATGACAGCCAGAACGGTAACGCTCCGGCGACACCGGTCGACCCGAACGCGCTGCCGGCGGATCAGCAACCGGTGCCGGCGCACGAACTGCGCGAACGGCTCAACCTGTTCGACGACGCCGCGCCGAAACCGGCCGCGCCGGGAACTGCGCCGCCGGCACCCGCTGCGCCACCGGCCACTGCACCGGCTGTCGCGCCGAAGCAGTAACCGACAAAAAGCCACGGCCTCCGTGGCTTTTTGGTTTCTGCCTGCGTCGCAATGAGCAGTCGCAGTTATCGCAATCACGGAAGATCAGTTATGGAAAGACTCAAAGCCTATTTTCAACGGCACGGCAACGCACCCTTCAAATTTGGTGAGGGGCGGGTCAGTGGCTATATTTCAGCCACCCTCGGGCTGTTGAGCCTGCTGGCGGTGCTCTGTTTCCTGTTTCCTGAATGGCTGACCACCGCCGAACTGCGCAAGGTCTATGACGAGCAGTTCGCACGCACCACGCTGTTGCTCGGGCTGGTGCTGTCGTTCAGCCTCGGCACCCTGAACATCCTGCTCAACAAGCGCAAGCGCCTGGGGATTACCGGGCTGGTCGCATCGGGGCTGGCGGTGTTCCTCGGCGGCACCAACGTGCAAGTCAGCGAAATCGGGCAGACCCCTTACTCGCTGGGTCTGGACTGGTTCGTCCTGGCGCTGCTGGTGTCGGCGATCGTCTTCATTCCTTTGGAAAAGCTCTATTCCAAGGATCCCGAGCAAAACATCCTGCGCCCGCACTGGCGCACCGACCTGACCTATTTTTTCGTCAGCCACATGCTGGTGCAGTTCATCCTGATTTTCATCACCGCCTCGTCGGGTTACATCGCCGGTTGGGCGGTGTCGCCGGGGTTGCAGGCCAGCGTCCAGAGCCTGCCACTGGTGGTGCAGTTCCTGCTCGCGGTGCTGGTGGCGGACCTCGGCCAGTATTGGCTGCATCGTCTCTACCATGTGGTGCCATTTCTGTGGCGCATCCACGCGGTGCATCACTCCAGCACCCACATGGACTGGCTTGCCGGTTCGCGCGTGCACTTCATCGAAATCCTGCTGACCCGCACCGGCGTACTGGTGCCGCTGATGCTGCTGGGGTTCGCGCCTCAGGCGTTGAATGCCTACGTGATTCTGGTTGGTGTTCAAGCGGTACTTGCCCACGCCAACGTGCGAATCAATGGTGGCTGGCTGAACTACCTGATCGTCCTGCCGCGTTATCACCACTGGCACCATGCCCGGCACAAGGACTACATCTACAAGAACTACGCGATCCACACGCCGTTGGTGGACATGCTGTTCGGCACGTTCAAGCTGCCGCCGAAAGAGTGGCCGGTGCGTTATGGCGTATTTGGCAAGGAGCTGCCGGGCGGGATCGTGCGTCAGCATCTGTATGCGTTTCGCAAGCCTGAGCCGAAGTAGGCCAGGTGGACAGCAAAAGCCCCGAATGTTCGGGGCTTTTTTGTGTCTGGTGGGGTTAGAAGCCGCGCCGGATACGGTTCTTCAATCCCTCATGGAACATCTCGGCATTGGTCTTGTTGGCACTGCGTGTCGATTGATTACCGGTCACCGAGTCGAGCGTCATCGAGCGCTTGATTGTTCCTTCGCTGCGATAAGCGTCGATGAAGAAATCCACATCGGCCGGTGTGCTCAGCTTCGGCCACTTATCCAGATAAGCCGGCAATTGCGTGGGGCCGGTCTTGAATGAGCAGATCCGCCGATTGCTGATCGTCGCCTCGCCGATTTCGAACGGCACCCACCACGACAATGCGGTTTTCTCTGACACCACTGCCAGTAGGTGCGTGCATTCGGTGATGTTGCGCGTGATGACCTCGGTGATGTCGTCGGTGGTCTGCGATTCCGGGTCGAGCACGTCGAGGTAGGTCTTGATGTTGGCCTGCATCAATTGGCTATTGATGGCCATGGCCTGTGGACGATCCATGTGGCGGTAGCTGATGAATACGGGCATCAGAAGTGTCCTTTTAGGGCGAGTTCGCGGTAGTAGGCACCGAGGGCGGTGAGGCGGCAGCCGGTGGAGTTGATGGCCGCGTAATACATGTGTTCGGCGCCCACCGGTTCTATCAGGCTGTGGCGATTGCACATTTGCAGTTGCTTGAAGATGTCGCCGTGCTCGGGGTCGAACAGCGCTTCGGTGGGCTCGTAGCTGGGGTCGAGCCTGAAGACGAAACTCGGCTCGGGGAACCAGTCCTTGAGTTTGCGTAGGGTTTCCTCGGCAATCAGCGGTGCCACTTCGCGCAGTGGCACGAACTGCGACACGTTGGTCTTGAATACCGGACGCTGTTCCCAGGCTCCCAGCGCATTGTCGACAAACGAATAGACGCTACCGGGGGTGACCTTGCCGAGCACGTTGGCGGCGCCACCATGCAGCGCTTGCAGCAACAGATCCGTGAACACACCGTGGCCGCGACTTTCGAGGGCGGACTGTTCTTTTTTGCAGGCGGTGAGAATGGTCATGCCTTCGCCGATCACACTGCTGCCGCCGCGTAAATTGCGCATGGCACCTGCTGCTCCGGCCTGGCAGCAATCGAGAATGATGATTTTGTTTTTGATCTGCGACGCCTGATCAGCCCACAGCAGAATGTCGCTGATGCGGATACCGTCTCCGCCATGCTGGTAGTCCTGAGGAATCAGTAGCCCTTCGTCGATGCTGGTGTCGAACTGCCCATGACCGGCGAAGTACAGCAGTGCCACGTCACAGTCGCCTGAGAACAGGCTCTGGATCTGCTGTTTCATGTGTTTGAGCGTCAGGTTCTCCTCAGAGGAGGTCAGCACTTTGCTGCTGAAGTTCGGGTGCCCGTTGGCGTGGCGCTCCAGTACCGAAGCCATGGCCATTGCGTCGTTGTTACAACCGCTCAAAGGAGCGACATGGGCGTAGTGGTTGATGCCGATAAACAGTCCCTTGCGCATGGTTACACCGCCGTGTGCAGGCGAATCGCACTGACGATGCTGTTGGTGTTCCACGCGCATTCGGCGTGCGCCGCTTCACGCACCACGGTGGAAATGCGCTCGGCGCCGAATGGCTTGATCGCGATGATCACCTTGCCCATGCGTTTGGCGATCTCGATTTCCTTGTTGATCCACTTGCTGTAGGTCGAATACATCCCGGCCATGATCAGCACCGCCGAGCAAGGGCGAATCTTGTTTTCGATGGCTTCTTCGAGCTGCTTGTCGGTCTGCGCGCCCATGATCGGGTTATGTGGCGGCACGGAAAAATTCTTGAAACTGAAATCCGGCTTGGCGCCGAGCAGGCGTACCAGATTGTCGTGAGCGTGGGCGTAGTTCCACGAATGGCTGATGAACAGGTGATAGGTCTGCATAGGGTTCCTCGAAGGTCGCAAAGGTGCGAAGGAGGACCCCAATCTAGGCATCTGGAGCTTGCCTACAAGGGCTGGGCGGTGAAAGAGAAATGTCCTGCAGGCGGGCATGCGCGGGCCTGTCAGAAAAGTCTGACGTTTAACGAAATCGGGGATTTGTCAGGCGCGGTCCGACATCCGGCAGCCCTCGGGCGAGGTGCTGCCGGTGCAGGTGTTTAGTAGCCGTTTTCCGGCAGGCTGGCGATGATCGAGCGGTAGCTGTTCATCCGCTGCTGCTGCACGCGGCCGTCTTCCAGGGCCTTGAGCAGTGCACAACCCGGTTCACGGTCGTGCTTGCAGTCGCGGAAGCGGCAGGTGCCGAGCAGGTCGTTGAACTCGATGAAACCGGCTTCGACGTCGGCGCGGCTGACGTGGCCCAGGCCGAATTCACGGATGCCCGGGGAGTCGATCAGCTCACCGCCACCGGGGAAGTGGAACAGGCGCGCGGTGGTTGTCGTATGCGTGCCCTGGCCGGACAGCTCGGACAACGGCCCGACGCGGGTTTCGACTTCCGGCAGCAGGCTGTTGACCAGCGACGACTTGCCGACACCGGACTGGCCGACGAACACGCTGATGCGGCCGTCGAGCTGCTGTTGCAGCTGTTCCATGCCGTTGCCGTGATGCGCCGAGACTTCCAGCACCGGATAACCCAGCGTGCGGTACACCGCCAGCAGGGCATTGAGTGCCGGGGCGTTCTGCTCGTCGATCAGGTCGAATTTGTTCAGCAGCAGCAACGGGCGGATGCCGGCGTGTTCGGCTGCGACCAGATAGCGGTCGATCAGGTTGGCATGCGGCTCGGGCAGCGGCGCGAAGACGATGACAATCATGTCGACGTTCGCGGCTACTGGCTTGAGCTGGCCACGGCTGTCCGG
>NZ_QAIU01000582.1:3062-3998 GCF_003061205.1 Pseudomonas sp. HMWF006 | reverse complement strand
TTGCCGGCACGCCAGACGACTGTGTCGCCGGTTACCAGCGCGGGCAGGTTGGCGCGCAAGTGGCAGCGGAACACCTGACCGGCCTGATCACCGTCAACAGCTTCGACCTCGACCTGCACACCGAAGTGGGCGATTACCAGGCCTGTTTGTTCCGGGCCAAGGTCGCCGCCCTCAAGGGCTTCGACCGCCGAGGACTCGCGTTTGGCGGCGCGGGCGGCGCGCTCGCCCTGAATCTTTTCGATGCGCCAGTTTTGACGACGATTGAGTTGGCGTTTGGCCATGGGTGTTCCGTCTGAAGAATGCAGCGATTAGGTAAAACGGCCGCGAGTTTAGCACGCCCGGGCACTGGCCTAGGCTAAACTGCGCAGCATTGCCTAGGAGCCCGAATATGCAAAACCCGCAGAACCTGATCTGGATCGACCTGGAAATGACCGGTCTGGATCCGGAAAACGACGTCATTATCGAAATGGCCACCATCGTCACCGACAGTGACCTCAATACCCTGGCCGAAGGCCCGGTGATCGCCATTCACCACAGCGACGAAGTGCTCGCCCGCATGGACGAGTGGAACACCCGCACCCACGGCAACTCCGGCCTGACCCAGCGGGTGCGCGACAGCCGCATCAGCATGGCCGAAGCCGAGGCCGAAACCATCGCGTTCCTGGAGAAGTGGGTGCCGAAGGGCAAGTCGCCGATCTGCGGCAACAGCATCTGCCAGGACCGGCGCTTCCTTTATACCCACATGAAAGCGCTGGAAAGCTACTTCCACTACCGCAACCTCGATGTCTCCACGCTCAAAGAGCTGGCCGCACGCTGGGCGCCGGATGTCCGCGACAGTTTCAAGAAGGGCAGCACCCACTTGGCGCTGGACGACATCCGCGAGTCGATCGCCGAGCTGCAGCACTACCGCAAGCACTTCATCAAGTTCTGACTTCG
>NZ_QAIU01000582.1:0-3052 GCF_003061205.1 Pseudomonas sp. HMWF006 | reverse complement strand
CGATACCTGTGGCGAGGGGATTTATCCCCGTTGGATTGCGAAGCGATCCCCGTGCATTAAAACGGAGAGACCGCGTGTGCAGGTTTTGCGACTGCTGCGCAGCCGAACGGGGATAAATCCCCTCGCCACAGGTATCGCGTTCACCGAGTAATCTGGAATGGCATCGCCCCCTTCTGGTGCGGCACCGAAATGGCTAGACTGCGCGCCTTCCTGCCTGGACCGCCGCCATGTTGCTGATGCTCTATCTGATTGCCATTACTGCTGAAGCCATGACTGGCGCGCTGTCTGCCGGACGGCGCGGCATGGACTGGTTCGGTGTGGTGCTGATCGCCTGTGTCACGGCGCTGGGTGGCGGCTCGGTGCGCGACGTGCTGCTCGGGCACTACCCGCTGACTTGGGTCAAACACCCGGAATACCTGGTGTTGACCTCGGCGGCAGCGATGCTCACCGTGTTCACCGCCCGCTGGATGCGTCATCTGCGTTCGTTGTTCCTGGTGCTCGATGCGGTGGGCCTGGTGGCGTTCACCCTGATCGGCTGCATGACCGCTCTGGAAATGGGCCACGGCATGCTGGTGGCTTCGGTCAGCGGCGTGATCACCGGGGTCTTCGGCGGCATCCTGCGCGACATCTTCTGCAACGACATCCCACTGATCTTCCGTCGCGAGCTGTACGCCAGCGTCTCGTTCGCGGCGGCGTGGTGCTACATGCTCTGTCTGTACCTGAATGTGCCGGGCGAGCAGGCGATCCTGATTACCTTGTTCGGCGGTTTCCTGCTACGACTGCTGGCGATCCGTTTCCACTGGGAAATGCCCAAGTTCGTTTATAACGATCAGCCCTGACGCGATTCCCTGTAGGAACTGCCGCAGGCTGCGAGCTTTTGCTCTTGTCTGGTAAAAATCAAAGTCACAAGATCGCAGCCTTCGGCCGCTCCAACATTGTGTGATTACGCGAGGCCGTGCTGTTTCAGTGCCCACTCGACGTGTTCGCGGACTAGATCGGACGGGTAGTCGCGGCGCGCCTTCAAGGCTTCCAGCACCGGAATGCTCGACGGCGCATTGCCCAGGCCCACGGCCAGATTACGCAACCAGCGTTCGTAACCGGCGCGGCGCAGCGGCGAGCCTTCAGTGCTGCTGAGGAATTTGTCCTCGTCCCACAGAAACAGCTCGGCCAGTTCGGCGTTGTCCAGATTGTGCCGTGGCTTGAAGTCGCTTTCCCCGGACGGTCGGGCGAAGCGGTTCCACGGGCAGACGATCTGGCAGTCGTCGCAGCCGAACACGCGGTTGCCGATCAGCGGGCGCAGGTCTTCGGGGATGGCGTTTTTCAGTTCGATGGTCAGATAAGAGATGCAGCGCCGGGCGTCCAGCACATAGGGGCCGACGAAAGCGTTGGTCGGGCAGATGTCCAGGCACGCCGTGCAGCGACCGCAATGTTCGGTGCTGTGGGGTTCGTCCACCGGCAGCGGCAGGTCGACGAACAGTTCGCTCAAGAAAAAGTAACTGCCAGCCTTACGGTTCAATACCAGCGTGTTTTTGCCGATCCAGCCTAGCCCGGCCTGCTCGGCGATGGCTTTTTCCAATACCGGCGCGCTGTCGACGAACGCACGAAAACCGAACGGGCCGATCTCGGACTGGATCTTGTCGGCCAATTGTTGCACGCGTTTACGGATCAATTTGTGGTAATCGCGGCCCAAGGCATAGCGCGACACGTAAGCTTTCTCCGGTTGCGCCAGCATTTGCGCCATTTGCGTGTCGCCGGGCAGGTAGTCCATGCGCAGCGAAACCACGCGCAAAGTGCCCGGGACGAGTTCCTCGGGGTGTGAGCGTTTACTGCCATGTGCCCCCATGTAATCCATTTCGCCGTGGTAGCCGGCTGCGAGCCAGCGTTGCAGGTGCTGCTCATGCTCGGCGAGGTCCAGGCCGCTGATGCCGACTTGCTGGAAGCCCAGCTCGCGGCCCCAATCCTTGATCGATTGGGCGAGGGCGGGCAGATCTGTGGGGATGGCGGACATGAGGCGAGAGAAACCGGAGCTGAGGTGCGTATAATTCTGCCAGACATCGGAGCCCGAAGACGCATGCCGCACACGAAAGATGAATTACCCGACGCGCTGTACGCCGCCGCCCAGGTGCGCGAGCTCGACGCGCGGCTGATCGCTGCCGGCACGCCGGGCTTCGAATTGATGCAGCGCGCCGCGTATGCGTGCTGGCGTGCACTGGTGCGGCGCTGGCCCTCAGCCACAGAGCTGACCGTGCTGGCCGGGCGTGGCAACAATGCTGGCGACGGCTATTTACTGGCCGTGCTGGCGCAGCGTGCCGGTTGGGCGGTCCGGGTGCTGGCGGTCGGTGAGCCTCAGCGGTTGCAAGGCGACGCAGCGCTGGCCCATGCCGAGGCACTGGCCGAAGGTGTTGCGGTGCAGGGCTGGAGTGCCCAGGCCGAGTTGCGCGGCGTGGTCCTCGATGCGCTGCTCGGTACCGGTTTGAGTGGCGAGGTGCGTCAGCCCTATGCCGCCGCGATTGCCGCGATCAACGCCTGCGGCCTGCCAGTGGTGGCGGTCGATATTCCTTCCGGGTTGTGTGCCGATAACGGGCGAGAGCTGGGTCTTGCGGTGCGTGCTGACCTTACAGTGACGTTCATTGGTCTGAAGCCGGGATTGTTCACCGGTGACGCGGCAGATTGTGTCGGCGAGCTGGTGTTCAGCGGTCTGCAGGCTACACCTGAAACCTACCGTGACATTCCGGTCGCGGCTTGCCGGCTCAACGCGACTAATCTGCCGCGGTTGCCGGCACGCGCTCCAACCTCCCACAAGGGTCGCTTCGGTCATGTGTTACTGATCGGTGGCGATCATGGCTTTGGCGGGGCGATCCTGCTCAGTACCGAAACCGCCTTGCGCAGTGGCGCAGGCATGGTCTCGCTGGCGACGCGCCCGGAGCATGTCCCGGCGGCGCTGACCCGTGTGCCGGAGGCCATGGCTTTGGGCGCTTCATCGGCCAATCAGTTGATGGGCTTGCTCGAGAAAGTTTCGGTGCTGGTGGTCGGGCCGGGGCTGGGGCAGGCG
>NZ_QAIU01000581.1:16036-21698 GCF_003061205.1 Pseudomonas sp. HMWF006 | reverse complement strand
GCGCACCCGTTCCAGAGCCGCCTGCACCGGATCGAGGGTAGCCACCGCCGGTTGCGTCGCCCGTTGCGCACGGGCCTCGCGCTCAGCCTGTTTCTGGTGTTCTTCGCGTTGCAGGCGGGCGTTGCGTCGTTCGAAACGCTGGCGCGCATGATCGCGTTTGGCCGCGCGTGCGCGTTGTTCTTCCAGGCTGAGGGCCAGGCCGCCCACCACCGGCAGCGTGCCTGGCGGCAGCGGATGCATTTCGATGCAATCCACCGGGCACGGCGCCACGCACAGGTCGCAACCGGTGCATTCGTCGATCAGCACGGTGTGCATCAGTTTCGCGGCGCCGACGATGGCGTCGATCGGGCAGGCCTGAATGCACTTGGTGCAGCCGATGCACTCGGCTTCGCGGATGAACGCCACTTGGGGCGGTGCCGAACCACGGCTGACGTCCAGCTCCAGCGCCGGCACCTTCAGCAGTTCGGCCAGCGCCGCGATGGTTTCGTCGCCGCCCGGTGGACACTTGTTGATCGGTTCGCCCTCGACGATGCCTTGCGCATAGGGCTTGCAGCCGGGGTGGCCGCATTTGCCGCACTGGGTCTGCGGCAGGAGGGCATCAATGAGTTGAATCAGACTCATGTTTTAATCAGTCCACTGAATCCGAGAAAAATCACTGCGATCAATCCGGCGCCGATCAGGTCGATCGGCAGGCCGCGAAAGGGCAGGGGAATGTCGTTGTCGGCGGTGCGTTCACGCAAGTCGCTGAACAGACTCAGCACCAGCCAGAAACCCAACCCGGCGCCAAGGCTCAGCGCCGTTGCCTGCAGCAGGCCGCGATCCTGTTGCGCATTGAGCAAGGCCAGCCCGAGCACGCCGGCATTGCCCAGCAACAACGGCCAGAGTCCGTCGAACGGCCAGTCGGGCAGCGCACGCGCCAACAGTTTCAGCAGCGGTGCGATCAGCAGCACGCTGAGCGGCAAGCACACGAACAGGTGCAGGGCCTGCAGTTGCAGCGGCACGAGCAGCCAGTGCCAGATCCCGTAACCGATGACGCCGACGCTCAGCATCAGGCAGAACGTCGCCAGCCCTAGCGCATGCAGCTGGCGCCGACTGCCCGCCAGCAACGGATCGACGCCCAGCGGCCAGTGCAACACGAAGTTGTTGAGCAGGGCGGCACTGATCAGCGTAAGCGCAAGTTCGGTCATGGTTCTGCCGGCAGCAACGGGCGGGTGTCACTTAAGGTTAGGCATTATCCGGCACCCGCGAAGGGTGGGCCAGATATGAAAAATCCCACAGGCTTGCAGAACATGCCTGTGGGATCGTTTTACCGCTGGGCCTTACTTGATGCGTTGACCCGGCTTGGCGCCGCTGTCCGGGCTCAGCAGGTAGATTTCTTCACCGCCGGGACCTGCCGCCATCACCATGCCTTCGGAGATGCCGAACTTCATTTTCCGTGGCTTGAGGTTGGCGATCATCATGGTCAGGCGACCGTCGAGTTTCGACGGGTCCGGGTAGGCGCTCTTGATTCCGGAGAACACGTTGCGCTGCTCGTCGCCGATGTCCAGCGTCAGGCGCAGCAGCTTGTCCGCACCTTCGACGTGTTCAGCCTTGACAATCAGGGCGACGCGCAGGTCTACGGCGGCAAAAGTGTCGAAGTCGATTTCCGGCGACAGCGGATCCTTGGCCAGCTCGCCGTTGCCCGCCGATGCGGCGGCACCGGTGTCGGTCTGGCTGGCGGTCAGGTCTTCTTTCGAGGCGTCGGTCATGGCTTGTACTTTTACCGGGTCGATGCGGGTCATCAACGGTTTGAATTCGTTCAACTGATGATTGGCCAGCAGGGTGGTGTGGTCGTTCCAGGTCAGCGGGGCGACGTTGAGGAACGCCTCGGCATCGGCGGCCAGCAGCGGCAGCACCGGTTTGAGGAAGATCACCAGTTGGTGGAACAGGTTGATGCCGGTGGCGCAGATCGCCTGGACTTCATCCTGCTTGCCTTCCTGCTTGTTCAGCGACCACGGGGCCTTGTCGGCGATCCACGCATTGGCGCGGTCGGCCAGGGCCATGGTTTCACGCATGGCGCGGGCGAAGTCGCGGGCTTCATAGGCGTCGGCAATGCTTGGCGCAGCAGCGAGGAACGCCTCGGTCAGCTCTGGCGCGGCATTGTTGTCGACCAGCAGGCCGCCGTTGCCTTTATGAATGAAACCGGCGCAACGGCTGGCGATGTTGACCACTTTGCCGACCAGGTCGGAGTTGACCTTCTGCACGAAGTCTTCGAGGTTCAGGTCGAGGTCATCGACGCCACGGCCCAGTTTGGCCGCGTAGTAGTAGCGCAGGTATTCCGGCGACAGGTGATCCAGGTAGGTCCGGGCCTTGATGAAGGTGCCGCGGGACTTGGACATCTTCTGGCCGTTGACGGTCAGGTAGCCGTGCACGTTGATCCCGGTCGGCTTGCGGAAACCGGCGCCTTCGAGCATGGCGGGCCAGAACAGCGCGTGGAAGTTGACGATGTCCTTGCCGATGAAGTGGTAGAGCTCGGCGGTGGAGTCCTTGCCCCAGAACGCGTCGAAGTCCAGCTCAGGCGTACGGTTGCAGAGGTTCTTGAAGCTCGCCATGTAGCCGATCGGCGCGTCCAGCCACACGTAGAAGTACTTGCCCGGCTCGTCGGGGATCTCGAAACCGAAATACGGCGCATCGCGGGAGATGTCCCACTGTTGCAGGCCGGCGTCCAGCCATTCGGCGATCTTGTTGGCGACGGCGTCCTGCAGGGTGCCGCTGCGCGTCCAGGTCTGCAGCATCTGCTGGAAGTCTGGCAGTTTGAAGAAGAAGTGCTGGGAATCCTTGAGCACCGGGGTGGCGCCGGAGATCGCCGACTTCGGATCCTTCAGGTCAGTCGGGGCGTAGGTCGCACCGCATTTTTCGCAGTTGTCGCCGTACTGGTCTTCGGTGCCGCATTTCGGGCAGGTGCCCTTGATGAAGCGGTCGGCCAGGAACATTTTCTTTTCCGGGTCGAAATACTGGGTGATCGAACGTTGGGCGATGTGCCCGGCGTCACGCAGTTTCAGGTAGATCTGGCTCGACAGCTCACGGTTTTCTTCGGCGTGAGTGGAGTGGAAGTTGTCGAAGTCGACCAGGAACTCGGCAAAGTCGGCGCTGTGTTCAGCCTGCACGTTGGCGATCAGTTGTTCCGGGGTGATGCCTTCCTTTTCCGCGCGCAGCATGATCGCCGAACCGTGGGCGTCGTCGGCGCAGACATAAATGCATTGATTGCCGCGATGCTTCTGGAAGCGCACCCACATATCGGTCTGGATATATTCCAGCATGTGGCCAAGGTGGATCGAACCGTTGGCGTAGGGCAGGGCGCTGGTGACGAGGATCTTGCGTGGTTCGGACATGTGGGGCTTCGCTACTTGATGAAACGGAGGTCGGCCACTATAAAGCGCTGGCGCATATTTTTCACCCTGTGCGCCTGTTTCCGGATACACCAATCAGTTAATCCCAGCCTGTGAAACCTTTTGAGGGGAGCGGGGCGCTGTGGCGAGGGGATTTATCCCCGATGGGTGGCGAAGCCACCCCAAAACCAGACAACTCGGTCAATCAGGTAAACCGCGTTCAATGGTTTCACGACTGCTGCGTAACCGGTCGGGGATAAATCCCCTCACCACAGTGCTTTCCGGCTCAAGTAATGCGTCTGGCTATAAATCGCCTGACCAGAAACGAACCCGCAGGGTAGGATACCCGCCATCTATTCCCAGTCTTGTTATCGGAGTTGCCCATGAGTGCCGTCACTCGCGCAGCGGTGGAAGCCGTCCTCAGCCAATACACCGACCCTTACCTGAACCAGGACCCGGTCAGCGCCGGTTGCGTGAAGCACATCGAGATTGATGGCGAGCGCGTCAGGGTTGAGCTGGAAATCGGCTATGCCGCCGGTCTGTTCAAAAGTGGCTGGGCGCAAATGCTGCAACTGGCCATCGAAAACCTCGACGGCGTCGTCTCGGCCAAGGTCGAGGTCAACAGTGTGATCGCCGCGCACAAGGCCCAGGCGCAGATTCCGGGGCTGGCCAATGTCAAGAACGTCGTCGCCGTGGCCTCCGGCAAGGGCGGCGTGGGCAAGTCGACCACCGCTGCCAACCTTGCGCTGGCACTGGCCCGCGAAGGCGCCAAGGTCGGGATTCTCGACGCCGACATCTATGGCCCGAGCCAAGGGATCATGTTTGGCATCCCCGAGCGCACCCGTCCTGAAATCAAGGATCAGAAGTGGTTCGTGCCGCTCAAGGCCCACGGTGTCGAAGTCATGTCGATGGCGTTCCTGACCGACGACAACACGCCGATGGTCTGGCGTGGACCGATGGTCTCGGGCGCACTGCTGCAACTGGTCACGCAAACCGCGTGGGGCGATCTGGATTATCTGGTCATCGACATGCCGCCAGGCACCGGCGACATCCAGTTGACCCTGGCGCAGAAGGTCCCGGTGGCTGGCGCGGTGATTGTCACCACGCCACAGGATCTGGCACTGCTCGACGCGCGCAAAGGCGTGGAAATGTTCCGCAAGGTCAACATTCCGGTGCTGGGCGTGGTGGAAAACATGGCGGTGCACATCTGCTCGAACTGCGGGCATGCCGAGCATCTGTTCGGTGAGGGCGGCGGTGAGAAGCTGGCGAGTCAATACGGCGTCGAGCTGCTGGCCTCGCTGCCGCTGTCGATGCTGATCCGCGAGCAGGCCGATGGTGGCAAGCCGACGGTGATCGCCGAGCCGGACAGCCAGATCGCCATGGTCTATCAGGAACTGGCCCGCCACGTCGGTGCGCGGATTGTGTTGCAGGAAGCGGCGACACCGGCGATGCCGAACATCACCATCAGCGACGATTGATGGCCTGAAACACGATCAACTGTGGGAGCTGGCCTGCCAGCGATAGCGGATTCACATTCAACGAATAGGTTGACTGAACCACCGCATTCGCGAGCAGGCTCGCTCCCACATTGTTTTTTGTATTGAGGGGTTAGATGCGCAAGCCGCCATCCATCTCCAGAATCCGTCCGGTGTAGTAGTCGTTCTCGAAGATGTACGCCGCCGAATGGGCGATCTCTTCCGGTTTGCCCATGCGCTTGAGCGGAATCCCCGAAGTCATTTTCTCCAGTGCTTCCGGCTTCATGCCCAAGGTCATCTCGGTCTCGATAAAGCCCGGGGCAATGCCCGCGACGCGAATGCCGTAACGCGCCAGTTCCTTGGCCCAGGTCACGGTGGCTGCTGCCACGCCGGCCTTGGCGGCGGAATAGTTGGTCTGGCCGACGTTGCCGGCGCGCGAAATCGACGAGATGTTGATGATCGCGCCACTGTTCTTCAGCTCGACCATTTTCGCCGCGACTTCACGGGTGCACAGGAACACGCCGGTCAGGTTGACGTCAATCACTGCCTGCCACTGGGCCAGGCTCATCTTGGTCATTTCGCCGTCCTTGACCTTGAGCAGCAGGCCGTCACGGAGGATCCCGGCGTTGTTGATCAGGCCGTGGATTGCACCGAAATCGGCGGCCACTTGCGCGACCATGTGCTCGACCTGTTCTTCATTGGCCACGTTGCACAGATAGCTGCGGGCCTCGACGCCCTTGGCCTTGCAGGCCGCGACCGCAGCATCGAGTTTTTCCTGGTTCAAATCGACCAGTGCGAGCTTCGCGCCCTTGGCGGCGA
>NZ_QAIU01000581.1:13645-16017 GCF_003061205.1 Pseudomonas sp. HMWF006 | reverse complement strand
GCCCAAACCCTGGCAACCGCCGGTGATAATGATTACTTTGTCGTTGAGTTGCATGCGCATGCCCCGATGCCGGTCTGAGTGGTTTTTATTATTGGCGCCGCTCGATCTGTACCGGCCGTGGCCGGTTGCACATGAGCATAGCCCGATGGCGTGACCGGGACTTATCTCCGGGCGCCTGTCCGTTTTTTCGACGGATTATATATAAGGAGTCATAAATTGAGCGTTGAAGCGGCCAAGAATGCCCGAGAATTGCTTCTCAAGGAATACCGTGGCGTATTGTCCACCCACTCCAAATCAATGCCCGGTTTCCCGTTCGGCTCCGTGGTTCCCTATTGCCTGGATGAACAGGGTCGCCCGCTGATCCTGATCAGCCGCATCGCCCAGCACACCCACAACCTGCAAAAAGACCCGAAATGCTCGTTGTTGGTGGGCGAGCGTGAGGCCGACGACGTGCAGGCCGTCGGTCGCCTGACCTATCTGGCCGAGGCGCAAAAGCTCGAAGAGCCAGCCGCCATCGAAGCCGCCGCCGAGCGTTACTACCGCTATTTCCCCGATTCGCAGAACTACCACAAGGCCCACGATTTCGACTTCTGGGTGCTTAATCCTGTGCGTCATCGCTACATTGGCGGTTTCGGCGCGATCCACTGGGTCGAGCAACTGACCCTGGCCAACCCCTTCGCCGGCAAGGCTGAAATCAGCATGGTCGAGCACATGAACAGCGATCACGCCAAGGCCATCGCCCACTACGTGGAACTCGCCGGCCTGCCGCAGACGGCGCCGGCGCAACTGGCCGGGATCGACAGCGAAGGCATGCACTTGCGCATCGGTCAGGCGCTGCACTGGTTGCCGTTTCAAGCGCCTTGTCACACGCCGATACAAGTGCGCGAGGCCTTGGTTTCTCTGGCTCACGCCGAGGTCTGGCCAAAAAATGCTGAGGCCGATGCTTGAATTCACGAAAGGGCGACGTCATCTAAGGCTTACTGCAAGGCATTTCTTGCGTTGAGGAATCTTTGATGCGCCCTTTTTTGTTGCTCTTTCTGCTGTTTCCGGTGCTGGAGCTGTTCGTATTCGTCAAAGTGGCAGGGGCTATCGGGTTTTTCCCGGCCCTGCTGCTGATCATTCTTGGCTCGATGTTCGGCGTGTTCGTGCTGCGTATCGCCGGTCTGGCCACCGCCCTGCGTGCCCGTGAAAGCCTGAACCGCGGCGAACTGCCTGCGCAAACCATGCTTGAAGGCCTGATGCTCGCCCTGGCCGGTGGCCTGTTGATCCTGCCGGGCTTCATCAGCGACGTGGTCGGTCTGGTGATGCTGCTGCCGTTCACCCGTCGTCTGCTGGCGAACAAAATGCGTCAACGCGCCGAAGACCAAGCCATGCGCCAGCGTGCCTTTGCCGATGACCTGCAACCCCGTGGCGGGCCTGCTCCACGCGAACCGCTGGGGCGTGAGCCGAATGTCATCGAAGGCGAGTACGAACACCGCGACAGCAAGTAACGTCTGCATCGACACGGCACCTTCGGGTGCCGTGTTCGTTTATGGGGTCTGATCGTGAAAAAAATTCTGACCTCGCCCTTGTAATAACCTTATGCGCCCTTATGTATCGGTCACCGAAAGGTTTCCGGCATTGAGTCGGACAGACTTCCGCGGTTCGCTCGACGAATCGCAACCGGCGCAGGCCGGATTTGTTAAACCCGCCGGGACTACACCGGCCGATGAAAACCACAATTAGGAGAGATCGACAATGAAGCTTCGTCCTCTGCATGACCGCGTCGTTATCCGTCGCAGCGAAGAAGAAAAGAAAACCGCTGGCGGTATCGTCCTGCCAGGTTCGGCTGCTGAAAAAGCCAACCACGGTGTGATTGTCGCTGCAGGCCCAGGCAAGACTCTGGAAAACGGTGAAGTGCGTGCGCTGGCCGTTAAAGTCGGTGACAAGGTTGTGTTCGGTCCTTACTCCGGCAGCAACACTGTGAAAGTCGACGGCGAAGACCTGCTGGTAATGGCTGAGAACGAGATTCTCGCTGTACTGGAAGGCTGATTTCCCCGCTCATTTTCCCGCTACTACAAAGTATTTAAGGAATATCGATCATGGCTGCTAAAGAAGTTAAATTCGGCGATGCCGCCCGCTCCAAGATGCTCAAAGGCGTCAACGTTCTGGCTGACGCGGTAAAAGCGACCCTGGGCCCGAAAGGCCGTAACGTGATCCTCGAGAAGAGCTTCGGCGCTCCGACCATCACCAAGGACGGCGTTTCCGTCGCCAAGGAAATCGAGCTCGAAGATCGCTTCGAAAACATGGGCGCGCAGCTGGTCAAAGACGTTGCCTCCCGTGCCAACGATGACGCCGGTGACGGTACTACCACCGCTACCGTTCTGGCTCAG
>NZ_QAIU01000581.1:8850-13635 GCF_003061205.1 Pseudomonas sp. HMWF006 | reverse complement strand
GCATGAACCCGATGGACCTCAAGCGCGGTATCGACAAAGCGACCATCGCGATCGTCAAAGAGCTGAAAGCCCTGTCCAAGCCATGCGCTGACACCAAGGCGATCGCTCAGGTCGGCACCATCTCCGCCAACTCCGACAACTCCATCGGCGACATCATTGCCGAAGCCATGGAAAAAGTCGGTAAAGAAGGCGTGATCACCGTTGAAGAAGGCTCGGGCCTGGAAAACGAACTGTCGGTTGTAGAAGGCATGCAGTTCGACCGTGGCTACCTGTCCCCGTACTTCGTCAACAAGCCGGACACCATGGTGGCCGAGCTCGACGGCCCGCTGATCCTGCTGGTCGACAAGAAGATCTCGAACATCCGCGAAATGCTGCCAGTGCTGGAAGCCGTTGCCAAAGCCGGCCGCCCACTGCTGATCGTGGCCGAAGACGTTGAAGGCGAAGCCCTGGCGACTCTGGTTGTGAACAACATGCGTGGCATCGTTAAAGTCGCAGCCGTCAAGGCTCCAGGCTTCGGCGACCGTCGCAAGGCCATGCTGCAGGACATCGCCGTTCTGACCGGCGGTACCGTGATCTCCGAAGAAATCGGCCTGAGCCTGGAAAGCACCACTCTGGAGCACCTGGGTAATGCCAAGCGTGTCACCCTGTCCAAGGAAAACACCATCATCGTTGACGGTGCTGGCGTTGAAGGCGACATCCAGGCACGTATCGCTCAGATCCGTGCTCAGGTTGCCGAGACTTCCTCGGACTACGACCGTGAAAAACTGCAAGAGCGTCTGGCCAAGCTGTCCGGCGGCGTTGCGGTGATCAAGGTTGGCGCTGGTTCCGAAGTTGAAATGAAAGAGAAGAAAGCCCGCGTTGAAGACGCCCTGCACGCAACCCGTGCAGCCGTTGAAGAAGGCGTGGTACCTGGCGGTGGCGTTGCGCTGATCCGCGCTCTGGAAGCCCTGACCGAACTGACCGGCGACAACGCTGACCAGAACGTCGGTATCGCTGTGCTGCGTCGCGCTGTTGAAGCGCCGCTGCGTCAGATCGCTGCCAACTCCGGTGACGAGCCAAGCGTAGTCGTCAACGAAGTGAAGAACGGCAAAGGTAACTTCGGTTACAACGCTGCTTCCGGCGAATACGGCGACATGATCGAAATGGGCATCCTGGACCCAACCAAGGTAACCCGTTCCGCTCTGCAAGCTGCAGCCTCGATCGGCGGTCTGATCCTGACCACCGAAGCCGCTGTTGCTGATGCACCGAAGAAAGAAGGCTCGGCTGGCGGCGGTATGCCAGACATGGGCGGCATGGGTGGCATGGGCGGCATGATGTAAGCCAGCCTTACCCCTGTAACGCAAAACCCCGCTGGCGAAAGCCAGCGGGGTTTTTTATTGCCTTCGATTTAGTGTTGGCTTGAGACCGAGGTGCGGCAATCGCTGGCAAGCCAGCTCCCACAAGGATCTATGGTGTTCACCCAATACGTGTTTCACCTTGGACATTGTGGGAGCTGGCTTGCCAGCGATAGCGTCAGATCAGGCGCTGACCGGTTGTGCCTTGACGACGGCTTCAGCCTTCACCGCCGGGCGATACAGCACCCAGTAATACGACCCCAGGCAAATCAGCCAACAGAAAATCGCCGTCCACACGTTGTGCGAAAAGAAGTGCGCACCCTGCATCATCCGGCTGATCGAGAACACCGAGCCCAGGGCAAAGGCAAAGATGAACGCCTGTCGGGCGAGACGCGGACGTCGGTCACGCAGCACAAAGAACAGCGCAAACAGGGTGAAGCCGGTCGCCGCATGACCACCGGGCCAGCAACGGCCGGGATTGTCGGTGGGCGGGCGATGGTCGAGCAGTTTGCTGTAGGTTTCGTGGCCGCCGAATTGCTCCAGGCTCCATGGGCATTGCACCGCCGTCACCGCTTTCATCGGTGTGACGAATGACGTGGCCAGGCCGAGTGAGAGCACCAGGCAACCCAGTTCGCGCCTGAACGGCTTGAGCCGGCCGATGAGAAACGCGCCGATAAAACCCAGTATGGCAAACACCGAAAATCCGATCACGACCTGTTTGGCGCGGTCGTGCAGGATGTTTTCAAGGAAGAAGCTGTGCCGGCCGATGAACTTTCCCGCCACCGGGTCGTAGAACATTTGCGCCAGGACCATGTCCAGGTCGGTGGTTTCCAGCAAGATCAGCATGAGCGCTGCAGCAGCGGGAATGCCCAGATAAAGCCACGGATTCAACGGGCGAGGGGTGGGGCGCACAACGTTTGATGACATGTTGGATCCTGAGCAAAAAAACGCCCCGGTGCATCGGCCCGGGGCGCTTCGATTAACGTTCGCTGACTTGCGGCGCACCCTCCTTGGATGCTTTCCAGCCAAGCAGCTGATGTTTGAAGCCATAACTGGCGGTTTGGTAGTAGGTGATGGCGCGGCTGATCAGCGGGTCATCGCTGGTCGCCCGGGATTCACGGCTTTCAGTCAGCGCATCGTCGTGTCGGCGCAAGCCCTGGCGCGGGCTGAGAATGGCCAGATCCTTGCCGTCGAACAGCCCCAGATGCTGGTAGTTGCCAACCACCACGCGTGGCGGCAAGGGATTGTCCTGCAGCAGGTTGCGCCCGAAGAACGTCGACTGGTAATCCATGTTCAGCAAGCCCAGCAGGGTCGGCGCGAGGTCGATCTGGCTGGCCAGTTGGCCGTTTTCGCGTGGTTCGATCAGCTTCGGTGCATAAATGAACAGCGGAATCTGATAGTTGGCGATCGGCAGGTCTTCCTTGCCGGCGCTACCGGCGGTGTGGTCGGCGACGAAGATGAAGATCGTGTTGTCGAACCACGGTTTCTGGCGCGCCTGCTCAAGGAACTGGCCGATGGCGTAGTCGGTGTACTTCACCGCGCCGTCGCGACCGTTGCCGGACTTGATGTCGATGCGGTTGTCCGGGTAGGTGTACGGGCGATGGTTGGAGGTGGTCATCAACTGCAACAGAAACGGCTGGCCCTTGGCGAAATCGGCATCGGCCAGTTTCAGGGTTTGCGTGTACAGGTCCTCGTCGGCCATGCCCCAGGCGTTCTTGAAGTGGATTTCGGCCTCGTCGACGCTGCTCTGATCGACCACGCGATAACCGTTACCGCTGAAGAACGCGTTCATGTTGTCGAAGTAACCGCGCCCGCCGTAGACGAATACACTGTCATAGCCTACCGCACTCAATTGCTGACCCAGGCTGGCGAACCCGCTTTCGCGGCCGATGCGTTTGACGATCGAGCGGCCCGGCGTCGGTGGAATGGCCAGGGTGATGGCTTCCAGGCCACGGTCGGTACGGGTGCCGGTGGCGTAGAAATTATTGAAATACAGGCTCTGTTTGCGCAGCGCATCGAGGTGCGGCGTCAGGTCGCGCTTGTCACCGTTGCTGCCCAGGTACTTGGCGCTGAGGCTTTCGATGGTCACCAGCACGATGTTGGGCGTGCGTGCCGTGCCGGGGTTGTCGATCACCCGGCGAATATCCTGCGGATCCTGACCGATGAAGCGGGCGTTGGGCTCGTTCAGTTCAGCGCGAATCTGCCGGGCCACCTCTTCTGACGAGCGGCTGCTGTAGAACTGGCTGTAATCCAGTTCATTGTTACGAAAGGCCGCGAAGAACTGATAAGGGCCGTTGCTCGCCAGTTCGTTCTGGTAGGCATTGCCGCCCTGGGCGCGCGGTGCGTCCTGGCTGAGCAGTTGCAGACTGAGACCGGTCACCAGCAGCAGCGCCAGCGCATTGAGCAGGCGTTTGCGCAACGGCGGCAGTGGCGCATTCAGCGCCGCATTGAACGGCTTGCGCAACGCGAAGCTGATGCCAATGGCCAGCAGCGCCAGAATGCTCAGCAGGGTGCCGATCGGGTACGACTCGAGCACGTTGTTCAGCACTTCATCGGAGTACACCAGGTAGTCCACGGCGATGAAGTTGAAGCGCACGCCGAACTCATCCCAGAACAGCCATTCGGCCACCGACACGAACAGCATGACGAACAGGCTGACGGTCAGCAGCCCTCGCAGGAACCAGCGATGACCGCGGCGGCGCCACAAGGCCGGTGGGCACAGCAACAGATACAGGCCCAACGGCAGCGCCGCATAGGCAAGGAAACCCAGGTCATACAGCAAACCAATGCCGAACACCGACAGGGCAACGCCACCGGCCTCATCCAGATGAGTCAGGAGCAGAATGGTCCGGGTCAGGAAAAATATCAGCAGCCAGGCGCCGGTAATCAACAGCAGCAGGCGCAGGGGCGCCGTCTTGAAAAAATCCATAGTCTGCTTCCTTTTACGATGGCGCGGGAGTGTCGCGGCGTCACTGTCGCCAGGTTGTGAACCTATAGTGAAAAATTTGTTAAGACTTGAATATGCTCGAGAGAGTTGAGTCGCGAAACGCTCAACCCTAGCTCTGCGGAGAATCTGGCCTTAAGCTGCGCGGGCCATGACGGCCGTTACTGTGTACGGAGGAGGTGCCCATGCGAATTCTATTGGTCGAAGACAACCGCGACATCCTGGCCAATCTGGCCGATTATCTGGGGCTCAAAGGCTACACAGTCGATTGTGCCCAGGACGGTCTGTCGGGCCTGCATCTGGCTGCCACCGAACATTACGACCTGATCGTGCTCGATATCATGCTGCCGGGCATTGATGGCTACACCCTGTGCAAGCGCCTGCGTGAAGACGCCCGTCGTGACACGCCGGTGATCATGCTCACCGCTCGCGATCAACTCGACGACCGCTTGCAGGGTTTCAAGTCCGGCGCCGACGATTACCTGGTCAAACCGTTCGCCCTGTCCG
>NZ_QAIU01000581.1:8349-8830 GCF_003061205.1 Pseudomonas sp. HMWF006 | reverse complement strand
AACTACGACCTCGACACCCTGGAAGTGACCCGCGAAGGCAAACTGCTCAAGCTCAACCCGGTCGGCCTCAAGTTGCTGGCGGTGTTGATGCAGAAGAGCCCGCACGTGCTGCGGCGGGAAATTCTCGAAGAAGCGCTGTGGGGCGATGATTGCCCGGACAGCGACAGCCTGCGCAGCCACGTCCACCAATTGCGTCAGGTGATCGACAAACCGTTCGAAAAACCATTGCTGCATACCGTGCACGGCGTGGGTTACCGCTTGGCCGAGGGGCGTGATGGAGTTTAAGCAAAGCCTTTCCCAGCGGATCATCATTGCCTTTGCGTTGATGAGCGCGCTGGTAGCCGGCGCCTTTGCCATGGGCATCGTGGCGACGGTGCATCTGGTGGAGGAGAAACTGATTTCGGCAGGGTTGGGTGGCGATCTGCAGCGCCTGTTGCTGATGGACAACGTCTCGGACTGGAGCCATCGGCCCGAGCCGGAC
>NZ_QAIU01000581.1:7316-8305 GCF_003061205.1 Pseudomonas sp. HMWF006 | reverse complement strand
CCATGAAGTCTTCCGCGAACAGTTGTCGTATCACGCCATGGTCGAAATCGTCGACGGCCGGCGATATGTGCTGCTGCAGGATCAGAGCGATTTCGAAGAGCGCGAGCGTGTGCTGTTTGCCGTCGTGCTGGTGGGCTTTGTGCTCAGTCTGGCGTTGGCGGTATTCCTCGGCTGGGTGCTTGCGCGCAAAGTGATGGCGCCGGTGGTGCGTCTGGCGCGTCAGGTTCGCCACCGCGATCAGTTGCTCGGGCTGGCGCCGCCGCTCGCCCCCGACTACGCGGCTGACGAAGTCGGCGAACTGGCGGTGGCGTTCGACGCCACCCTCGGTCGCCTGCGTCAGGCCCTGACCCGTGAAAGATTATTCACCAGCGACGTCAGTCACGAACTGCGCACCCCCTTGATGGTGCTGGCCAGCTCTTGCGAACTGCTGCTGGAGAATCCGGCCATTGATCAACGCGGTCGTTCTCAGGTGGAACGTATCGCCCGGGCCAGCGAGGAAATGCGCGAGTTGGTGCAGACCTTCCTGATGCTCGCCCGTGCCCAGCGCGAAAACGCCGGGGTGGCGCTGCAGCAGAATATTGCGCAAGTGGCTGACAGCCTGTTGTGCGTATGGCGCGAGCCGATTGAAAGCAAGGGGCTGAGGTTGCAGTTCGAACCCGGCAACCCGTCGGACACCTGTTACAACGCAACGTTGCTGACCGCGGTGATGGGCAACCTGTTGCGCAACGCTTGCCATTACACCGATCAGGGCTTTATTCGCCTGACCCTTACCGCCAACGGGTTTGTGGTGGAAGACTCCGGTGTGGGCATTCCGGAAGAAAAACGCGAAGCCATGTTCCAGCCTTTCGTGCGTGGCACGGAAAACCGTGGTGAAGGCCTTGGGCTCGGCCTGTCTCTGGTGCAACGGATCTGTGAAAACCAGGGCTGGACGGTCAATTTGAGCACGATGACGCCCAATGGCTGCCGCTTCGAGGTGGATCTTGGGGCGC
>NZ_QAIU01000581.1:1101-7301 GCF_003061205.1 Pseudomonas sp. HMWF006 | reverse complement strand
GTCTAAATCCTGTATAACTCTGTAATACTTTGCCGGTAGACCCGACGTTTTTTTCACAAAGGGATGACCTGACGCTGACACGCCGCTGCCTATGGTGGTGGCATCAGTAACTCAGGAGTCCTGGTGATGGCCGGCCCGATCAAGCTCGATTTTTCCGAAAAATATGACGATCAGCATGCCCAGAAATATCTGCGCAAGCACAAGGAAAGCCTTGGTCGTCGTCTTTCTCACTGGCGTGACGAACAGCTGGCCCGCAAGGCGCTGGCGTTGGTCGGTGAGCCAGGACTGGTGCTGGACCTGCCTTGTGGGGCGGGGCGTTTCTGGCCATTGCTGGGTGAAAAAACCAATCGGGTGATCATCGGCGCGGACAATTCCGAGTCGATGATCAAGACGGCCATGGCGTCGCAACCGGCTGACGTGGTGAAACGGGTACAACCCTTGCACACGTCTGCGTTCGACATCGCCTTGCCGGATAACGCCGTCGACAGCATTTTTTGCATGCGACTGCTGCATCACATCGGTGAGGCCGAGCATCGGCGCACGATTCTGCGTGAATTTGAGCGCGTGACCCGCGACAGCGTGATTGTTTCGCTGTGGGTCGACGGCAATTTCAAGGCGTGGAAGCGTCAACGCGCCGAGCAGAAGCGTGACAAACGGCAATACCAGAATCGCTTTGTGTTACCGGCCGCTACGGTCGAAAAGGAATTCGAGGAAGCAGGGTTTCGAATTCAGGAACAACTGGACTTTATTCCGCTCTACGCCATGTGGCGAGTTTACGTATTACGCAAGAGGTAGCAGGATGGCAGTGCAATTTGCAGCAGAAACGGACGTCGCTCCGCAAGATCGCTTTGACTTTTACTGGAACCAGCGCGGTGAGTGGGTGGAAGAACCCAACGTGCGGCGCGGTGGCGAAAGTGGAGTCCAGCGGGTCGTTGGACGCGATGGTCAACTGCTGTATGCCAAGCGCCAGACCGGTCATATCTATCGCAGCTGGTTGCACCCGTTCGGACGGCCGACGGTATTGCGTGAGCTGGATGCCCTGACCGGCGTGAGCAAGCTTGGCGTGCGCGTGCCGCAAATCGTTTTCTGTGGTACCCAGCCCGACCCGCAGCACAAGTGGCGTGCGTTGCTGGTGACCAAGTCCCTGGACGGTTTCCAGGAGCTGGAACACTGGCTGGCTTCTGCCGGCGGGCGTGATCAGTGCGGCGACGTCGTTTATGAGCGTGTGCTCAAGGACCTCGCCGAGAATCTGGCGCGCATGCACAAGGGCCGTTGGCAGCACAGCTGCATCTACATCAAACATGTGTTCGTGCGGGTCACCGGCGAAGGCGAATCGGCCAAGGTTGAAGTAGCCCTGATCGACTTGGAGAAATGTCGCCAGCGTCTGACTGCCTATCGCGCTGCCTCTCACGACATGAAGCAATTACGCCGCCACTCGTCGTTCCGCGACGCGGACTGGAAAAAACTCGTCTACTTTTATGAGACGGCGTTTGGCAGCGCTATCAAAGGTTTATAGCGATGAAACTCGAAATTGCACGAGGTTTGTTTTTGGTTGGAGCCTTGGCAGTTGCATCACTGGCGGTGGCTGCCTGGGAGCAGCCACGCATGCAGGTCATTGGGGCGTCTACCAGCGACGCCCATTGTTCGATCCCACGGGTGGCCAAAGCCTCCGTGGCGACCAAGCCCGACCATGATTTGTTGTTGTTCATGTTCGGACTTTCCCAAGGAATGAGGCCGCAGAGTTGAACCGATTGAAGCCCACCTGAAAGGCCTCGCAGATGCGAGGCCTTTTTTTATGCCCGACACGACACAGATCCCTTGTAGGAGTGAGCCTGATCGCGATAGCGGTGTGTCATTCAAATCATTATTAACTGACAGACCGCTATCGCGAGCAGGCACACTCCTACAGGGGGTTATGCGGTTGGTGTGGGATCGGGTTTCGCCAGCAGGGTGTAAACGCATGGCAAGACGAACAGCGTAAACAACGTGCCGATCGACATCCCCGTGGCAATCACCATGCCGATATCAAAGCGGCTGACCGCGCCGGCACCGGTGGCGAGAATCAACGGCACCATGCCAAACACCATCGCTGCAGTGGTCATCAACACCGGCCGTAAACGAATCGCTGCCGCTTCCTCAACGGCTTCACGCACTGTCAGGCCTTTGTCCTTGCGCAACTGGTTGGCGAATTCGACGATCAGGATGCCGTGTTTACTGATCAGGCCGATCAGCGTCACCAGCCCCACCTGGGTGTAGATGTTCATGCTCGACCAGCCAAGGAACAGCGGAATCAGCGCCCCGCAGATCGACAACGGCACCGTCACCAGAATCACCAGCGGATCGCGGAAACTCTCGAACTGCGCCGCCAGCACCAGAAAAATGATCGCCAGCGCGAGTGCAAACGTCACCCACAACGCGCTGCCTTCCTGAACGAACTGGCGTGACGCACCGCCATAGTCGAAGGCAAAACCGGCCGGCGCTTCTTCCCGGGCGATCTGCAGAACGGTGTCGATGGCTTCACCCATGCTCACCAACGGAAAACCGGAGATCTTCGCCGCATTGAGTTGCTGGAACTGATTGAGCTGGCGCGGTCGTGCGCGGTCGCTGACCTTGATCAGAGTCGACAGCGGCAGTAACTCGCCCTGGGTGTTTTTCACGTAGTAATTGTTCAGCCAGTCCGGGTTGTCGCGGAAGGGGCGTTCAACCTGAGCAATGACCTTGTAACTGCGCCCCTCGATGGTGAACCGGTTGATTTCCGCTTCACCCAGCAACGTCGCCAGCGTGCCCCCCAGATCCTGCATCGACACGCCCATTTGCGCGGCTTTGGCGCGGTCGATATCGACCACCACCTCGGGTTTGTCGAACGCCAGATCGAGGTCGACGAAGGCGAACTTGCCCGACTCCATCGCACGCTTCTTGATCCGGTCGGCCACTTGCAGCAGCAATTCGTAGTCGTTGGCGGTGTTGACCACAAACTCGAACGGCAAGCCTTCACCGGTGCCAGGCAGGGACGGCAGGTTGAAGCCGAAAATCTGCAGGCCCGGGATGCCTTCCAGTTTGCCCTGCACTTCAGGGAGGATTTGCATCTGTGTGCGGCTGCGTTCGTTCCATGGCTTGAGCAGGAACCCGCCAATGCCCGCCTGCACGCCGTTGTAGCCGTTGATCTGGAACGAGGAATAGTACTCGGGGAATTCCTTGAAGATCTTGATGAACTCGTCGGTATAGGTGCTCAGGTAATCGAGGTTGGTCGGCTGCGGCGCGGTGGCCATCATGAAAATGATGCCCTGGTCTTCGTCCGGCGCCAGTTCCGACTTGGCGAACTTGAGAAATACCGGAATCAGGCACAGCACGATCACCGCGAACACCAGCACCACCGGCCGCGTGTTCAGCGTGCCATGCAGCATGCTTTGATAGCGGCGCTTGAGACGGTCGAAAATGCGGTCGAGACGGTGGGCGAGGCCACTGGGGTTTTCTTCGTGACGCAGCAGAAGTGCGCACATCATCGGCGACAGGGTCAGGGCGACGATCCCGGAGATCACCACCGCCCCGGCGAGGGTCAGCGCAAACTCCTTGAACAGCGCGCCGGTCAGACCGGTGAGGAAGCCGATCGGCGCGTACACCGCGGCCAGGGTGATGGTCATCGACACCACCGGCATGGCGATTTCCCGCGCACCTTCCAGGGCCGCATCAAACGGCGTCTTGCCTTCCTCGATGTGCCGGTGGATGTTTTCCACCACGACAATCGCATCGTCCACCACCAGACCGATGGCCAGCACCATTGCCAGCAGCGTCAGCAGGTTCATTGAGTAGCCCATCATCTGCATGAAGAACATCACGCCGATCATCGACAACGGAATGGTCACCACCGGAATCACCACCGAACGCAACGCGCCGAGGAACAGAAACACTACGACAATCACGATCAGTACCGCTTCGAACAGGGTTTTCACTACCTCGTCGATGGAGGCCTGAATGAACAGGGTGGCGTCGTAGGCAATCTCGCTCTTGAGGTTCGGCGGCAGCTGCGCTTCCAGCTCGGGCATCAGCTTGCGCACTTCCTTGATCACGTCCAGCGGGTTGGCGCCGGGCGTGGCCTTGATGCCGATGTACACCGACGGCGTGCCGCCGAACGAACTGATCGAGTCGTAGTTTTCCGCGCCCATCTCCACCCGCGCGACATCGCCGAGCAGCACGCGGCTGTCGCCACTGACCTTGAGCGGAATCGCCGCAAAAGCCTCGGCGGATTTCAGTTCGGTGTTGGCGTTGATGCTGGTAACCACGTACTCGCCTTTCACCTCGCCGGCGGCGGAGAGGAAGTTGTACTGGCGCACCGCATTGGTCACGTCGCTGGCGCTGAGGCCGAAACCGGCAAGCTTCACCGGGTCGAGCCACAGGCGCATGGCGAACACCTGATTGCCGAGAATCTCTGCTTCGGCCATGCCCGGCAGGGTCGCGAGTTTCGGCTGGATCACCCGTGACAGGTAGTCGGTGATCTGCGGGTTGCTCAAGTCCTTGCTGAAGAAGCTGATGTACATCAGCGCCGAGGCGTCGGCGGACTCCTTGCTCAGCACCGGGTCTTCAGCGTCCTGCGGCAGTTTGTTTTTCACCTCGTTGGCCTTGGCCAGCAACTCGGTAAAGAGGCGATCGGTGTTGGAGCCGATACGTGCGTAGATCGAAATCACCGAGAAGTTCTGCCGGCTGACCGACGTCATGTAGTCGATGCCCTCGGCGCTGGCCAGGCTTTGCTGCATCGGTTGGGTGATGTAGCCCTGAATGGTTTCGGCGTTGGCCCCGGGGTAGGCCGTGGTCACCGTGATCAGGGCGTTTTCCATTTGCGGGTATTGGCGCAGGGGCAACTTGCTCCAGGCCTGAAAGCCGAGCAGCACAATCAACAGGCTGACCACGGTGGCGAGCACCGGGCGGCGGATGAACGGATCAGTAAAAGCCATGGGAATTCCTTGATCAGTCGGCGCGAGACGGACTGTTCTGCTCGCCGAGGGTCTTGTCTTCGCTGATGGCAATGTGGGCGCCGTTGTCCAGTTTGATCTGGCCGGCCGTCACCACTTGTTCGCCGCTCTGCACGCCCTTGTTGATCATTACCAGGCCCTCGCGGCGTTCACCGGTTTCGATGAAGCGTCGCTCGGCAATCAGCACCGGTTGGCCCTTGTCGTCCTTTTCGACGCTGCCGTCTGCGGCTTTCTTCTGGCCGACCACGTAGACCGAGTTGCCGTAGAGGGTGTAGGTGATCGCGCTTTCCGGCACCACGATGTGCTTCTGCGGATCGGGCAGCAGCACATCGAGGCTGGCGAACATGCCCGGCAGCAGTTTGCCGTCGGGGTTGGCCAGGGTGGCGCGCACCAGAATATTACGCGTCGAGCTTTCGACGATCGGGTTGATCGCGCTGATCTTGCCCGGGAAGACCTGGCCGGGGTAAGCGGCGGCCGAGATATTCACCGGTTGGCCGATGGCCAGTTTCGGTACCGATTGCTCGGGCACATAGAAGTCGGCGTAGAGGCTGCTCAGGTCCTGCAGGGTGGCGATTTTGGTGCCGCTGGCGAGGTAATCGCCGACGTCGACCTGACGAATGCCGATGGTGCCGCTGAACGGCGCGAGGATGCGTTTTTTCGCCAGGGAGGCATTGAGCTGGTTGACCGTGGCCTTGTTCTTTTGCAGAACCGCCGAAAGCCGGTCGTACTCTCCTTTGGAGATGGCCCGGCTGTCGACCAGTTGGCTGCCGCGGCCGAAGTCCAGTTGCGCCAGACCGAGGTCGGCCTTGGCGGTTTCCAGCAGGGCGGTTTCGACCGCGCTGTCGAGTTGCAGCAGCGGTTGCCCGGCCTTGACCTTCTGCCCGGATTCGAATTTGAGTTCGGTGACGGTGCCGGCGACTTCCAGGCTCAGCTCGACGCCTTGCAGCGCTTTCAGTGTGCCGACCGTGGGCAGACGCATCTGCCACGGCCGCTCGTAAGCCGTGGCCACCGCGACGCTGATGGGCGGTTTCGGCTTGGAAAAGCCCTGGATCATTGTGTAGATCGAAAAGGCCTTGTACCCGCCCAGAACCAGGACGATCAACAAGACAACACCCAACATGATCAGCATGCGGCGACGCAGCATATTTCCAGTTCCTAGGATAAATCAGGTGAGACAGGCGGGCACATTACTCCGAGTGCTGGGGGGATTCCAACTGGCAGTTTTTACATGAA
>NZ_QAIU01000581.1:0-1082 GCF_003061205.1 Pseudomonas sp. HMWF006 | reverse complement strand
CCTAAATCCTTCAGTCATACCGCGATTGCAGGTTTTAGGGCGGCTTCGCCACCCAACGGGGATAAATCCCCTCGCCACAGGGGGCGCGTCACGCCATCAAATGCAGATGGTTGTCCCAGAGCCCCGCCGGCAGCTCCAGCGGTTTGGCCAGCAGTTCATCCTGGCGGCAATCGTAGTAGCGGCAACGTCCTTGCCCTGAGGTCACGACAAACCCGTCCTGCACCGCGCCGACACCGGCGCAATCAGGCAAGGGCGCGTCGAGGCGCACTTCGCCGCTGTCCAGATCCCAGATGAAGAACCGGTTGCCACGCGGCGCCGTCAGCGCCACCAGACGTAAATCGCTGTGCACGGCGACGCTGGCGGTGTAATGCCCCATTGACTGCAACTGGTGATCCGGCACCGGGAACGCCACGAACGGCTGCCCTGGACGCTTGATCGCCAGCAGTTCGGAACGCTCGTGGGACGCGCCCATGAATTGCTGACCGGCGACGATGGTGCCGTCGCTGGCGATGCCCAGGTGACGTACGCTGTTCATCTGCTGGGCGAGGGTTTCCTTGCTCAGCAGGGTGCCGTCGCGCTGCATCAGCACCAGGCTCGGTTCCATGGCGTTGAGGTTCATGTCGACGCGGCTTTCCGCTTCGGTCCGAATCCCGCCGTTGGCCACCACCAGGGTTTCCCCATCCGGCATCCACGACACCTGATGCGGGCCGAGGCCGTGGGTGGAAATCTCGCCGCTGTGCACCAGCCGTTCGCCTTCGAACTTGTACACACCGAGCAAACCACGGCCAGGATCGGTGGTGTCGTTCTCGGTGGCGTACAGGTATTCGCCGTCCTTGTGCACCACCGCATGGCCGTAGAAGTGCCGGTTCGGCTGCGACGTCACGGTCTGCAGCAAGGCCCCGTCGCGCAGGTCGATCAGGTAGCTCTCGGTGCCCGGCCGGCGGGCGACGAACAGCGCGATCGGCAGCGTCGGGTGGTTGATGATGTCTCGACAGCGCTGGCCGACGGGCGTAGCGAACCCGCGAGTGCCGGCCAGCCGATAGCCGACGGCGTAGTGCTTGCCATCGGTGTCATCGCGCGCC
>NZ_QAIU01000580.1:3930-5030 GCF_003061205.1 Pseudomonas sp. HMWF006 | reverse complement strand
GTTCGTTCGTGATGTTGCCCGGCGCCGACGCGCAGGCCGCGCCGGACATCTGGCTCAACCGTGACGCGGCCGTGCAAACCCCGAAACAGCTGGACGCCGCCGCCCTGTCCGCTGCCGGCTGGAAACAGATCGTCGCGCAATTCGATGCCGGGGTTACCCGCGAACATCGCCATTGATCCTTCGCCCGCATTCGAGAGAAGACCGTTTGCCCATGTCTATTTCATCCCCTCGCCGTCCGTTATTGCGTCTGTTTCTGGCTGGCCTTTGCGCCTGCCTGCTGAGCCCGCTGGTCAGCGCCGATCCGGCCAAGCGCCTGCGCATCGGCATCACCCTGCACCCTTATTACAGCTACGTGGCGAACATCGTCGGCGACAAGGCCGACGTGGTGCCGCTGATTCCCGCCGGCTTCAACCCGCACGCCTACGAGCCCCGGGCCGAAGACATCAAACGCATCAGCGGACTGGACGTGATCGTGCTCAACGGGGTCGGCCATGACGACTTCGCCGACCGCATGATCGCCGCCAGCGAAACGCCGGACATCAAGACCATCGAAGCCAACGAAAACGTGCCGCTGCTGGCCGCCACCGGCACCGCCGCGCGCGGGGCCGGCAAAGTGGTGAATCCGCACACGTTCCTGTCGATCAGCGCGTCCATTGCCCAGGTCAACAACATCGCCCGCGAACTGGGCAAGCTCGACCCGGACAACGCCAAGACTTACACCCAGAACGCCCGCGCCTACGGCAAACGCCTGCGGCAGATGCGCGCCGACGCACTGGCCAAACTGACCCAGGCGCCGAACGCCGAACTGCGCGTGGCCACGGTGCACGCGGCTTACGACTACCTGCTGCGCGAGTTTGGTCTGGAAGTGACCGCCGTGGTCGAACCGGCTCACGGCATCGAGCCGAGTCCGAGCCAATTGAAAAAGACCATCGATCAACTGCGCGAACTCGACGTGAAAGTGATCTTCTCGGAGATGGACTTCCCGTCGACGTACGTCGAAACCATCCAGCGTGAGTCCGGCGTCAAGCTGTACCCGCTGTCGCACATTTCCTATGGCGAATACACCGCCGACAAATACGAAAAGGAAATGACCGGCAACC
>NZ_QAIU01000580.1:443-3902 GCF_003061205.1 Pseudomonas sp. HMWF006 | reverse complement strand
ATTAAGGAGTCCGGCGCATGACTTCCAAAGAAAACCTGATCGCCGACAACACCGAAACCCCGGTGGGAACGAGCTTGCTCGCGAAAGCGCCGGATCTACCGACATCATTGTTGAATGACACACCGCATTCGCGAGCAAGTCGAATCGTCGCACCGTCGCTCCCACAGGTTTCGGGGCCGACGCTGGAATTTGCGCAGGTCAGTCTGACGCTCGGCCGCACAACCATTCTCGACAACGTCAGCTTCCAGGTGCAGCCCGGCAGCGTGCACGCACTGGTTGGCCCCAACGGCGGCGGCAAGAGTTCGCTGATCAAGACCTTGCTCGGGCAGATGCCGCATCAGGGCCAGCTCAGCCTGCAATGGCCCGGCGCGCCCGGCACCATCGGTTACGTGCCACAAGCATTGGAGTTCGATCGCGGCTTGCCAATGACGGTCGACGATTTCATGGCCGCCATGTGCCAGCGTCGCCCGGCGTTTCTCGGTTTGAGCAAGCACTACGCCGGCGCCATCGGTGAAGCGCTGGAACGCGTCGGCATGCAGGACAAACGCAAACGCCGCATGGGCGCCTTGTCCGGCGGCGAACGGCAGCGCGTGCTTCTCGCCCAGGGTTTGATCCCGGCGCCGCAATTGCTGGTCCTCGATGAGCCGATGTCGGCCCTCGATGAAGCCGGGATTCAGGTGTTCGAACGCCTGCTCGCAGACTGGCGTGCCGCAGGCATTACCGTGTTGTGGATCGAGCATGACCTGGAAGCCGTTGGCCGTCTGGCCAATCGCGTCACCGGTCTCAACCGTCGCGTGCTGTTCGACGCCACGCCGCAACAGGCACTGACCCCGGAACGCCTGCTGACCTTGTTCTCGACCCATCCACGGAGTGGTGCCTGATGAGTTACGAAGCCTTCCGTTTGATGGTCCAGGGTTGGGCCTCGTCCGGTTATCTGCCGGAAGCATTGGCCTACGGTTTTGTCGTCAATGCGCTGCTTGCCGGACTGTTGATCGGTCCAGTACTCGGCGGCCTTGGCACGCTGGTGGTGGTCAAGCGCTTTGCGTTTTTCTCTGAAGCGGTCGGCCACGCGGCGCTGACCGGCGTGGCCATCGGCATTCTGCTTGGCGAACCCTACACCGGGCCGTACGGCAGCCTGTTCGGTTACTGCCTGTTGTTCGGCATCCTGCTCAACTACCTGCGCAACCGCACGGGTCTGGCGCCGGACACCTTGATCGGCGTGTTCCTCTCGGTATCGCTGGCCCTGGGGGCGAGCCTGCTGCTGATTCTGGCGGGCAAGATCAACGTGCACATTCTGGAAAACGTGCTGTTCGGCTCGGTACTGACGGTCAATGGCAATGATCTGGCGGTGCTGGCCATCGTCGGTTCGCTGGTCATGGCCCTGGCGCTGCCGCTGTACAACCGCATCATGCTCGCCAGTTTCAACCCGCAACTGGCGGCGGTACGTGGCGTGGCCGTGAAGACCCTGGATTATCTGTTCGTGATTCTGGTGACGCTGATCACCGTCGCCGCAGTGAAAGTGATCGGTGCGATTCTGGTCGGCGCCCTGCTGGTGATTCCCGCCGCCGCTGCGCGGTTGCTCAGCCAGTCGCTGAAAGGCTTTTTCGGGTGCTCGGTAGTGATCGCCACGGTCAGCACCTTGTGCGGGATTCTGGCGCCGATCGTGTTCGATCTGCCGATTCCGTCCGGCGCCGCGATCATTCTGGTCGCCGGCATTGCCTTCGCCCTCGCCGCCATCGCGCGCGGGGTTGTCCCGAGTCTGAAAGGGAACCTTGGATAAATGACTTTTTCTCTGCGAAAACTGACCCTGGCCATCACGCTGTGCGGTGTGGTCGGCACACCGTTGCTGGCGGCCGAAAACGCCAAGCCCCTGCGCGTGCTGGCCTCGTTGCCGATCACTTACGGCTTGAGCGAAGTGCTGCTCAAAGGCACTGACGTCAACCTTGAACGTGCGGCGCCGGCAAATCTGCCGGGCAGTCGTCAGACCGCGTACTTCACCGGTCGTGGTGCTCCGGCGCTGAGCAAACTGGCGACCGATGCCGATGCCGTGATCGGCGTGCGTTCGCTGTGGGCCGATGATCCGCTGTACCCGATCGCCCGGCGCAGCAATATCCGCATCGTTGAAGTCGACGCCGCGCGCCCGGTGGACGGCGCCCTGCCCGGCATTGCCGTGCAACCGGGCCTGAAGGTTGATGGCCTGAACAGTCAGCCCTGGCTGGCGAGCAATAACATGGGGCGCATGGCCGACGTGATGGCGGCGGACCTGGTGCGCCTGGCCCCTAGCGCCAAGCCTGCCATTGAGGCGAATCTGGCGGCATTGAAACAGCGCCTGCTGAAACTCAGTGCCGACAGCGAGGCGCGTCTGGCCAGCGCTGACAATCTGAGCGTGATGAGTTTGAGCGATCACTTTGGTTATCTGATCGGCAGCATGAACCTGGAACTGATCGGCCAGGATCCTCGACCGGATGCGGAGTGGACGGCAGAGGATCTGAAGAAACTCACGACAACGCTCAAGGACAACGATGTCGCGGTGGTACTGCATCATCGCCAGCCTTCGGAGCCAGTGAAAGCGGCGATTGCCGAATCGGGTAGTCGTCTGGTGGTGTTGAGCACCGATGCGGCGGACCCGGTGGCGGAGCTTGAGGGGAATGTGGATTTGCTGCTCAAAGGTCTGAGCGGGGCTTAGTTTCAGCCGAAACCGCGTTACCGTTCATCGCTAGCAGGCTAGCGATAGGGCCTGCCCAGCCAACACAAATCCGGGGCATGAAAAAACCCGCTGACCGTCTCCGGTTCAGCGGGTTTCTTTTTGCCCGGCAGCTTATTGCGCGGCAACCTGCGCTTCCATTTTCTGCCGCAGGCTCAGTGGGCGCATATCGGTCCAGACCTCTTCGATGTAGGCCAGGCATTCCTTTTTCAGGCCGCTCTTGCCCACGGTGCGCCAGCCTTGCGGCACGGCTTTGTAGTCCGGCCAGATCGAGTACTGCTCTTCGTGGTTGACCACGACCTGAAAGAGGATGTCCTCGCGGTCGAATACTGACGTCATGCTGGTTCTCCATCGTTGTAAGGGTGGGCCGCACCACAGGTGCAGCCGGGTATGTAGAAAGAACGTGCGCCGCGGCAAAAAATTTACAGCGCAGCGGTGGCAGCGGCCAACGCGCGACCGAAGATCTCGGCGACGCGATCAATTTCGGTGGCAGTGATCACCAGCGGCGGCAGGAAGCGCACCACCGCGCCGTGACGACCGCCCAGTTCGAGGATCAGGCCGCGTTTGAGGCACTCGCGCTGCACCAGCGGTGCCAGGCGAGCGAAGGCCGGTGGATGACCGAGCGCGTCCACCGGGCCACTTGGATCGACCAGTTCAACCCCGAGCATCAGGCCCCGCCCACGGATATCGCCCAGTTGCGGGAAGTCGCGCTGCAGAATGCGCAGATGCTCGCTGAGGCGTGCGCCCATGGCTTC
>NZ_QAIU01000580.1:0-433 GCF_003061205.1 Pseudomonas sp. HMWF006 | reverse complement strand
CCTTGTGTTCGACCAGATAACGCATCACCGCAGAACCGGCGGCCATCGCCATCTGGTTGCCACGGAACGTGCCGGCGTGGGCGCCCGGCTGCCAGGTATCGAGCCAGTCGCGGTAGACCACCACCGCCAGCGGCAGGCTGCCACCGATGGCTTTGGACAGCACCACCACGTCTGGGGTGATGCCGGCATGTTCAAAGGCGAACATCTTGCCGGTGCGAGCAAACCCGCTCTGGATCTCGTCGACGATCAACGCCACGCCGGCCTTCTCGGTGATACGGCGCAAACCGCGCAGCCACTCGATGTCCGCCGGAATCACACCGCCCTCGCCCTGCACCGCTTCGACAAACACCGCCGCCGGCAACTGCACGCCGGCCTCCGGATCGTTGAGCAGGTTTTCCAGGTAGCTCAGGTTGGCGTTGACACCGGCAGCGCC
>NZ_QAIU01000061.1:15034-16146 GCF_003061205.1 Pseudomonas sp. HMWF006 | reverse complement strand
GACTATCGCAATAGCGCTTAACACCAACATCATTCCGTTTGAAAACAAAATTATCCGCCGCAAGCCCGCTGGCAATGTCTCGTAATCCTTGGCGTCCAGTTCTCCACTTCGTATGGATTTACGCGAAAAGATCAAGAGAGTACCCACGTTGCTAATAAATAGAAATCGGCCAATCGGCTCCCACCCCAAAGTTCGCTTCCTAGCAGTAACAGCAGGAGAACGCCCCAAATACTTGAATATATCCCGGGCAAAAAAATAAGCGACAAACAGCAAAGTCAATGACGCCAACAAAATAAGCGCAATCAATACCAACCCACTTAACAGGAATAGTATTTCAATATCAGATCTCATTTTTGGATCTCATACACAACGTCTGCCCCTTGTTCGCCCCACTCCCCGAAAGTATTACCTAAAACAGCAGTACCTAGCCCAGTCAACACAAGACCGCAGGCGATTCCACCTGCCCCCAAAGTGCTGAGTCCGATAGCGGCGCACACCGGACCCGCGATTGCCGCCCCTGCGGCTCCACCCATGACAATTCCACTAAATTTCCCACTTTCGGTAAACCGCACTCTCCTGCAAGCCTCTTCAGTACCCTCTCGACAAGTCTCCTTGACCTTGATTCCCGATGCTGTGGCCTGTAGCCCAACTCCGATCCAGCCCCCCACCTTTATTACCTTGCTCGCCTTACTTACCCCCTCAATATGCGTCGCATACCCCGGAATTCCGGCTGAAGAACCCACCTTGCTCCAGTGATGGACAAGGCTGCGACTGGAAATGCCCAGCGCTTTCCTAAGGTTGGGGTGATCGGGCAAACCGACCATTTTTCGCATTAAGGGACTGAGGCTGTTATCCAGTTGCGTCATCAACTGTTTTCGCTTTTCAAAGAAATCAGCACCTTTAAGCTTGCCGTGCTTATCGAAGGTTTTCTTATGCAGTGACTCCAATTCATCCAACGTGCCGGCGAGATTTTTAAGGTGATTACTGAACATCGCGGCCCCAATCCCAACACTCGTAGAACCCTGCGATAAAAACGACTCAATCTCCCCATGATGTCGAGCCATAAACTCGGCCTCCGAGTCACTCATTGGCGCCAACGCCGTATCAACTTT
>NZ_QAIU01000061.1:0-15024 GCF_003061205.1 Pseudomonas sp. HMWF006 | reverse complement strand
CAACGCCTCTTCCCGAGTGCATTGTGTATTACGCGGATCGCTCAGCACGATCAGTTGGCCGGGTTTGGCGTATTGAGTGAGTTGCGGATTGAGGCTACGAAATTTCTCCAGCACGGCCGGGTCCGGCTGCGGGAACAGTGTGGACTCCAGTGCAGACCGCGACATTCCCTGTTCAACAATATGAAAGCCCGGCTCAGCGCCCGAAGGCGCCGGCCGGGCTGAGGACTTTGGGGATTGCGACAACGTGTCGGGCACCGGGCAGATGCCATTCTTGCAGCGCTCGCACTCTTCGCAGAACGGCGCATCGCTTTTCAGGCTCATGATCTGTGCCGGCGTGAGGATGGCGGCGGGCGTTGCTGTCAGCTTCTCCGGCAATCCCGGTACAACCGGCGCGGCACTCATCGCCGCCATCGGTGCGCCGCCCACGACAATCGGCACGCTGCTGAAAATGCCGCCGGGGCCGATGTTGATCCATTGCCCGCCGGCCTGAATCGTCGCACTCGCACCACCGTCGATCACCACTTGCTGACCGGCGCTGACGTGGAACTGCTGGCTGGCACTGGTCGCCTGATTGGCCACCTTGATATGTCGGCTGCCGGTGACGCTCAAATGATCGTCCTGCTTCACTTCGGTCTGGCGCTGGCCGTGGGTGATGCGCTGCTCATCCGCCTTCAACTCATGGCGGGCGGTGCCGGTGACGACAATGCTGCGCTGGTTATCGACCTGCACCTGTTGATCATTCAACACATGCTGCGTCCAATTGCGCTGGGCGCGCAGGTAGATTTCCTCGGCGCCTTTTTTATCTTCAATACGCAGTTCGTTGTAGCCACCGCCACCGGGGGTGCTCTGGCTGCGGAAAACACTGCGGGTCTTGTCCGCCGGCAGATCCAGCGGCACCGGCGTCGCGGCGTTTGGCAGGCAGCCCACAACCAAGGGCTTGTCGGCATCGGCATCAATGAAGCCGACCAGCACTTCCATGCCCACGCGCGGAATCAGCACGCTGCCGTAACGATCATGGGCCCAACCGGTGGCGACGCGCAGCCAGCAACTGGAATGCTCGTTCAATTCACCGTCGCGATCCCAGGCCAGTTGCACCTTGACCCGACCGTACTCGTCGCAGTGGATTTCCGTGTCTTTCGGCCCCGTGACAACGGCGGGTTGATAACCGAGCATCCGGGGCTTTTCCGGGCCAAGCGCCGGGCGGAAGAACACATCCCACGGCGTAGCGAGAAAGGTATTACGGTAGCCCTGGAAGGATTCGCCATCGCTGGTTACCGACTCCTCCAGCACTTGCGGCTGTCGCCCACGGTGCTCGATCGCAGTCAGCAGCCAAAGGTCATTCCAGCTCTGACGTGGGTGCTCGCTGAGGTGCAGGAAATGTCCGCAAACCAGTGCGGATTCATCGCTGATGCCGTCGGCCTGACGGTAGTCGGCGACATGCCTTTCAAGCGCTCGCTGGGCCAGGTGTTTGCCGGTTTCACGATTATCGAATTGCCCGGGAAAGTGGTAGTCCTCGAGCACGGGGCGTTGCTCGCCGTCGATGCGACTCTCCAGCTGCAGGCGCGGCTTTTCGAAGTTGTAGTCACGCCGGGTGACCACGCTGGTACGGGTTTCCACACGCACATTGAAGCGCTTGATCGCCGGCGCCCCGGCAGACATGCCGCTACCGGGCAGATAAAGCGTTGACTCGGCCAATCGCGGGAACACGGTTTGATCGTCGCCGAACACCAACAGATGTCCGTCGAGGCTGTGCTGAAAGTGGTAATGAATGCCGACCTCGGCACACAGCCGCTGAATGAACGCCAGATCGCTTTCGGCGTACTGCACGCAATATTCACGCACCGGGTAATCGCTGCCGAGTCGAAACTCGAAAGCATCGCGCAGGATCGCGTGATCCTTGAGGATTTGCGTCACGATCTGCGGCACGCTCTGGTGCTGGAAAATCCGCTGATTGATGCGATGCCCGAGGTACGTCAGACGCGGCACAAGGCTCAAGTGATAGCGCGTCAGACGTTTCCCGGAGTCGCCCTGCCCGACCTGATAAATCTGACCGTGGACACCGGCACCCTGAGCATCAAAACTCAGAAATGCCTGACAGTGCAGCAGGCTTTCGAGGTCCAGATCCGGCCGCTCGCTGACCAGTTCCAGTTCGAAGCGATAGGGTTGGCTGATGGCTTCCTTGCCCGTGAACTCAAGGACTTTGAGGTCATGTTGGGCGCCTTCGAGGGTCAACGTGAAACGCGGTTGATTGGCAGGCGCGAACATCCGATGTCTCTCTGCAGAATGAAGGGCGGGCGATTCTGCATGAGGGGCAAGGGGTGATGAATGGGTGACGGGAAAATCAGATTTGCCCTACTTTCATTGATGAAAAGCCCTGCAAAAAGCGGCGCCTTTAACTACAGACAAACCCCCGAAACCCACCATAAAACCCTGTGGGAGCTGGCTTGCCAGCGATAGCGATGTGTCAGTTACTGAATGTTCTGAATGTGCCGCCCTCATCGCTGGCAAGCCAGCTCCCACAGGTTTCTTCAGCGTTGGCAAAAAATCACAGGCAATAAAAAACGGCCCGTCTCCTGTAGGAAACGGGCCGTTTTTGAGTGAGCCGAAGCTCAGCGCATCACTTGTTCAGGTGGAAATCTTTTTCCGCCGCTTCAAAGCGCTGCACCATGCCAGTGGTCGGCGAACCGAGCTTGCTGACGATGTAGATAGCCAGGCTGGCGAAGATGAAGCCCGGGATGATTTCGTACAGACCCAGCAGTTCGAAATGCTTCCAGACCACCACGGTGATCGCGCCGACCAGGATACCGGCCAATGCGCCGTCGCGGGTCATGCCTTTCCAGACCACCGAGATCAGTACAACCGGACCGAACGCAGCACCGAAACCGGCCCAGGCGTAGGACACCAGGCCCAGCACGCGGTTTTCCGGGTTGGCGGCCAGGGCGATCGCGATCAGTGCAACCAACAGCACCATGGCGCGGCCGACCCAGACCAGTTCAACCTGGGAGGCGGATTTACGCAGGAAGGTTTTGTAGAAGTCTTCGGTCAGGGCGCTGGAGCACACCAGCAACTGGCAGCTCAGCGTGCTCATCACCGCGGCGAGAATTGCCGACAGCAGGACACCGGCCACCCATGGATTGAAGAGAATTTTCGCCAGCTCGATGAACACGCGCTCATGGTTCTCGGTCACTGGACCGGCCACTTCCGGGTGTGCCGAGAAGTACGCGATACCAAAGAAGCCCACCGCCACGGTGCCGCCCAGGCACAGGATCATCCAGGTCATGGAGATGCGACGCGCCTTGGCGATCGATTTCACCGAATCCGCCGCCATGAAACGCGCGAGGATGTGCGGCTGACCGAAGTAGCCCAGACCCCAGCCCATCAGCGAGATGATGCCGATGAAAGTGGTGCCTTTGAGCATGTCGAAGTTGCTTGGATCCTGAGCTTCAATGGCCAGGAACGTAGTGTCGACGCCGCCGGTAGCCAGCAGGACGATGATCGGCGTCAGCAGCAGGGCGAAAATCATCAGCGTGGCTTGTACGGTGTCAGTCCAGCTCACCGCGAGGAAACCGCCGATAAAGGTGTAAGCAATCGTCGCCGCAGCACCGGCCCACAGCGCCGTCTCGTAGGACATGCCGAAGGTGCTTTCGAACAGACGGGCGCCAGCCACGATGCCGGAAGCGCAGTAGATGGTGAAGAACACCAGAATCACGATCGCCGAGATGATCCGCAGCAGGCCGCTTTTGTCTTCAAAACGGCTGGCGAAGTAGTCTGGCAGAGTCAGGGCATCGCCGTTGTGCTCGGTCTGCACGCGCAGACGGCCGGCAACGAACAGCCAGTTCAGGTAGGCACCGATGACCAGACCGATGGCGATCCAGCTTTCGGAAAGACCGGACATGTAAATGGCGCCCGGCAGGCCCATCAACAACCAGCCGCTCATGTCGGATGCACCGGCAGACAGAGCCGTCACGACGCTGCCCAGGCTACGACCGCCAAGAATGTAGTCAGAAAGGTTGTTGGTGGAGCGATAGGCCATCAGGCCGATCAGCACCATTGCTGCGATGTAGATCACGAACGTGATCAGGGTTGGATTGCTTACGCTCATTGAGTTACGCCCTGGCTTTGTTTTTATGTAGCGGCGGTGGTGAACCGCTCGCAAACGACGACGTTTGGCAGACGATCCGGGATCCCGCGCATTTAGGACTGATGTTTCCCCAGGAAAGCCATCAGCCGGTACACCGGGTTATTCCCGGTTGCACCTAGGGCGCGAATGCTATGCAACAAATCAAATAAGGTGCAACCAGTTTCGAGCGAATAAGTTGCACCTAGTCGGATTTATCGACAATCACCGCGTTTTTGCTCCCTTTTGTGGCATTCATCACCGTTGGCTAGAAGCAAAAGCACCAAGCAGGAGCAGCACTTTCGTACCAGAAAATAATTCCTGACGAGCTGCCTATTATTCCGACAAAAAAAGGGTTGCACCCGGTTGCACCTCTCTCAGCGCGCGGCTAATCTTGCGGCCAGCTGATGCCACGCAACTGTGGCAACCATGAGGATAAAAATATGGCTACCACCACCCTTGGGGTCAAACTCGATGACCCGACCCGCGAACGCCTGAAGGCGGCCGCGACCTCGATTGATCGCACGCCGCACTGGCTGATCAAGCAGGCAATTTTCAATTACCTGGAAAAACTCGAGGGTGGTGCAACCCTGACCGAGCTGAACGGTTTGACCGCCAAGGACGCCGACGACGCCGGTGAAGTCCACACCGATCATGCCCACCAGTGCTTCCTCGAATTCGCCGAAAGCATCCTGCCGCAATCGGTACTCCGTGCTTCGATCACCGCTGCTTACCGTCGCCCTGAGCCGGAAGTGGTGCCGATGCTGATCGAGCAGGCGCGCCTGCCGGCACCGATGGCCGAAGCCACCAACAAACTTGCCGCGACCATCGCGGAAAAACTGCGTAACCAGAAAAGTGCCGGCGGTCGTGCAGGCATTGTTCAGGGCCTGCTGCAGGAATTTTCCCTGTCGTCCCAGGAAGGCGTCGCCCTGATGTGCCTGGCTGAAGCGCTGCTGCGTATTCCGGACAAAGGCACTCGCGACGCACTGATCCGCGACAAGATCAGCACCGGCAACTGGCATCCGCATTTGGGCAACAGCCCATCGCTGTTCGTCAACGCGGCAACCTGGGGTCTGCTGCTGACCGGCAAGCTTGTGTCCACCCACAACGAAGCCGGCCTGACCTCGTCGCTGAGCCGCATCATCGGCAAGAGCGGCGAGCCGATGATCCGCAAGGGCGTCGACATGGCCATGCGCCTGATGGGCGAGCAGTTCGTCACCGGCGAAACCATCGCCGAAGCGCTGGCCAACGCGAGCAAGTTCGAAGCCAAGGGTTTCCGTTACTCCTACGACATGCTCGGCGAAGCGGCCCTGACCGAACACGACGCACAGAAGTACCTGGCGTCGTACGAACAAGCCATTCACTCGATCGGCAAAGCCTCCCACGGTCGTGGGATTTATGAAGGTCCGGGCATTTCCATCAAGCTCTCGGCCCTGCACCCGCGTTACAGCCGTGCGCAGTACGAGCGCGTAATGGACGAGCTGTACCCGCGCCTGCTGTCGCTGACCCTGCTGGCCAAGCAATACGACATCGGCCTGAACATCGACGCCGAAGAAGCCGACCGTCTTGAACTGTCGCTGGATCTGCTCGAGCGCCTGTGCTTCGAGCCGCAACTGACCGGCTGGAACGGCATCGGTTTCGTCATCCAGGCGTACCAGAAACGTTGCCCGTACGTGATCGACTACGTGATCGACCTGGCCCGCCGCAGCCGTCATCGCCTGATGATCCGCCTGGTGAAAGGCGCGTACTGGGACAGCGAAATCAAACGCGCCCAGGTCGAAGGCCTGGAAGGCTACCCGGTCTACACCCGCAAGGTGTACACCGACGTTTCCTACATCGCTTGCGCACGCAAACTGCTGTCGGTGCCGGAAGTCATCTACCCGCAGTTCGCCACGCACAACGCCCACACCCTGTCGGCCATTTACCATATTGCCGGTCAGAACTATTACCCGGGCCAGTACGAATTCCAGTGCCTGCACGGCATGGGCGAACCGCTTTACGAGCAGGTTGTAGGCAAAGTTTCCGAAGGCAAGTTGAACCGTCCGTGCCGCGTGTACGCACCGGTCGGCACCCACGAAACCCTGCTGGCGTACCTCGTGCGTCGCCTGCTGGAAAACGGCGCGAACACCTCGTTCGTCAACCGCATTGCCGACCAGTCGATTTCGATTCAGGAACTGGTGGCCGATCCGGTGGCGCAGATCGAGCAGATGGCGACCGTGGAAGGTGGTTTCGGCCTGCCGCACCCGCGCATTCCGCTGCCGCGTGACCTGTACGGCGCCGAGCGCGCCAACTCCGCCGGCATCGACATGGCCAACGAACACCGTCTGGCCTCGCTGTCCTGCGCCCTGCTCGCCACCGCGCACAACAACTGGAAAGCCGCGCCGATGCTCGGTTGCGCTTCCAGCAACGAAGCACCGGCACCGGTGCTGAACCCGGCGGATCACCGCGATGTGGTCGGACACGTGCAGGAAGCCACCGTCGAAGACGTCGACAACGCCATTCAATGTGCCCTGAATGCTGCGCCGATCTGGCAGGCCACGCCGCCGGCCGAACGGGCGGCGATTCTGGAACGTGCCGCTGACTTGATGGAAGGCGAAATCCAGCCACTGATGGGCCTGCTGGCCCGTGAAGCCGGCAAGACTTTCGCCAACGCCATCGCCGAAGTCCGTGAAGCGGTCGACTTCCTGCGTTATTACGCAGTGCAGGCACGCAACGATTTCAGCAACGACGCCCACCGCCCGTTGGGTCCGGTGGTGTGCATCAGCCCGTGGAACTTCCCGCTGGCGATCTTCAGCGGTCAGGTCGCTGCCGCACTGGCTGCCGGTAACCCGGTACTGGCCAAACCGGCCGAACAAACCCCGCTGGTGGCTGCTCAGGCTGTACGCCTGATGCTCGAAGCCGGGATTCCGGAAGGCGTGCTGCAACTGCTGCCGGGTCGCGGTGAAACCGTCGGTGCCGGTCTGGTCGGTGACGAGCGCGTCAAAGGCGTGATGTTCACCGGTTCCACCGAAGTCGCGCGTCTGCTGCAACGCAACATTGCCGGTCGCCTCGACAACCAGGGCCGTCCGATTCCGCTGATCGCCGAAACCGGTGGCCAGAACGCCATGATCGTCGATTCTTCGGCACTGACCGAACAGGTTGTGATCGACGTGGTGTCTTCGGCCTTCGACAGTGCTGGCCAGCGTTGCTCGGCCCTGCGTGTACTGTGCCTGCAGGAAGATTCCGCGGACCGTGTCATCGAAATGCTCAAAGGCGCGATGGCTGAAAGCCGTCTCGGCAACCCGGAGCGTCTGTCCGTGGACATCGGCCCGGTGATCGACGCCGAAGCCAAGGCTGGCATCGACAAGCACATCCAGGGCATGCGCGATAAAGGTCGCAACGTGTACCAGGTGGCAATTGCCGACAGCGAAGAAGTCAAACGCGGCACCTTCGTCATGCCAACCCTGATCGAGCTGGAAAGCTTCGACGAACTGCAACGCGAGATCTTCGGTCCGGTGCTGCACGTGGTGCGCTACAAGCGTAAAGAGATCGATCAACTGATCGGCCAGATCAACGCTTCCGGTTATGGCCTGACGCTGGGCGTGCACACGCGCATCGACGAGACCATCGCCAAGGTGATCGACAACGTCAACGCCGGTAACGTCTACGTCAACCGCAACATCGTCGGTGCCGTGGTCGGCGTGCAGCCGTTCGGCGGCGAAGGCCTGTCGGGTACTGGCCCGAAAGCCGGTGGCCCGCTGTACCTGTACCGCCTGCTGTCGACGCGTCCTGCCGACGCGATCGAACAATCCTTCGCTCGCGGTGATGCGGTCGTCGCCCCGGACGTGCGTCTGCGCGATGCCATGAGCAAGCCGCTGAACGCCCTGAAAGCCTGGGCCGAAAGCAACCAGTACGCCGACCTGAGCACCCTGTGCGTGCAGTACGCCGCCCAGTCGCAAAGCGGTATCACTCGCGTGCTGGCCGGCCCGACCGGCGAGAAGAACAGCTACGCGATCCTGCCGCGTGAGCACGTGCTCTGTCTGGCAGAAGTCGAAGGTGATCTGCTGACCCAACTGGCGGCGGTACTGGCGGTAGGTGGTTCGGCGGTATGGCCCGAGTCCGACATCAGCAAGACCTTGTTCGCACGCCTGCCGAAGGACGTTCAGGCGCGGATCAAGCTGATTGCCGACTGGAACAAGGACGAGGTGGTGTTTGATGCAGTTCTGCATCATGGCCATTCCGACCAGTTGCGCGGTGTCTGCCAGCAGATCGCCAAGCGGGCCGGTGCGATTGTGGGTGTTCAGGGCTTGTCCCAGGGCGAGACCAACATTGCCCTGGAGCGTCTGGTGATCGAGCGTGCGTTGAGTGTTAACACCGCTGCGGCGGGTGGTAATGCGAGCTTGATGACTATCGGTTAACACCCGATAAACCGGGCACCTGCATGGGTGTCCGGCATAGCAACAGTCCCTGTGGGAGCGAGCTTGCTCGCGAAAGCGGTTTGCCAGTCAACATGAACGTTGAATGTGCCGGCCTCTTCGCGAGCAAGCTCGCTCCCACAGTGTTTTGTGGTGTTTGTTAAGTCGGCGCGCGGCTCCAACATCACGCTTATCAATCATCCTGTTCAGTCTTTATCAGCACGCCTAGACTCGGCCCAAACCCAAATTTCAGGTAGGCCGCCATGTCCGAGACGCTGCTCAGTTCCCGCAATCTGGCTTTCGAGCTGTATGAAGTCCTTGATGCCGAGGGCCTGACCCGGCGTGAGCGGTTTGCCGATCACAACCGCGAGACCTTCGACGCCGCCATCGGCACCGCGCGCAGCATCGCCGAGAAATTTTTCGCACCGCACAACCGCAAGGGCGACGAAAACGAGCCGCGCTACGAGAACGGCCAGGCGATTCTGATTCCGGAGGTCAAACCGGCGGTGGATGCCTTCCTCGAAGCCGGTTTCCTCAACGCCGCACGCAGCTTCGACGCCGGCGGCATGCAGTTACCTACGCTGCTTTCCCAAGCCTGCTTCGCGCATTTCCAGTCGGCCAACGCCGCGTCGACGTCGTATCCGTTCCTGACCATGGGCGCGGCCAATCTGATCGAAAGCTTCGGCACCGACGAGCAGAAACAGCGCTTTCTGCAACCGATGATCGACGGCCGCTTCTTCGGCACTATGGCGCTGACCGAACCCCACGCAGGCTCATCGCTGTCGGATATTCGTACCCGCGCCGAGCCGGCGTCCGACGGCACTTATCGCCTCAAGGGCAACAAGATCTTCATTTCCGGCGGCGATCACCCGCTGTCGGAGAACATCGTGCACATGGTGCTGGCGAAATTGCCGGACGCACCTGCGGGCGTTAAAGGCATTTCGCTGTTCATCGTGCCGAAGTTTCTGGTCAACGATGACGGCAGCCTCGGTCAGCGTAATGACGTGCTGCTGGCCGGGCTGTTTCACAAGATGGGTTGGCGCGGCACCACTTCGACCGCGCTGAACTTCGGCGATAACGGTGAGTGTGTCGGTTATCTGGTGGGCAAAGCGCATCACGGTTTGAGCTACATGTTCCAGATGATGAACGAAGCGCGGATTGGCGTCGGCATGGGCGCAGTGATGCTCGGTTACGCCGGTTACCTGTACTCGCTGGAGTACGCCCGCGAGCGCCCGCAAGGCCGGGTGCCGGACAGCAAGGACCCGACCACCGCGCCAGTGGCGATCATTCAGCATGCGGATGTCAGACGCATGCTGCTGACACAGAAATCCTACGTCGAAGGCGCCTTTGACCTCGGTCTGTACGCGGCGCGGCTGTTCGATGACACCACCACACTGGAAAGCGAAGCCGAGCGCAAACAGGCCCATGAGCTGCTGGACCTGCTGACGCCGATCGTCAAATCCTGGCCGTCGGAGTTCTGCCTCAAGGCCAACGAACTGGCGATCCAGATCCTTGGCGGCCACGGCTACACCCGTGAATACCCGGTGGAGCAGTATTACCGCGACAACCGCCTGAACCCGATCCACGAAGGCACCCACGGCATTCAGTCGCTGGACTTGCTCGGGCGCAAACTGGCGCAGAACGGTGGCGCGGGGCTCAAACAATTGATCCGGTTGATCGCCGACACTTCCGAGCGCGCCACCGCGTACGAATCGTTAACCGCATTGCGTGAGCCGCTGGAGAAACTGGTCGCGCGCCTGCAAGGGGTGACCATCGGTTTGCTGACTGATCTGGCGCAAGGCAAGGTCAACTGCAGCCTGGCCAATTCGGCGCTGTACCTGAAGGTGTTCGGGCAAACGGTGATCGGCTGGCGCTGGCTGGAACAGGCGATTCGCGCCGAGGAAGGCCTGGCCAAGGGCAATGCAACGGATGCCGACTTCTATAAGGGCAAGTTGCAGGCGGCGCGGTATTTCCTGACGTGGGAAGTGCCGGGTTGCCACCATGAACTGACGTTGCTGGAGGCGCGGGATGAGACGTGTCTGGCGATGCAGGATGCGTGGTTCTGAAAGCCAACCCTCACCCCTGCCCTCTCCCGGAGGGAGAGGGGGCCAACCGAGGTGTCTGGCGCTATACATCGACCTGAAAAATCCAGTCGATTATGGATTCATCACAGCATTTTCAGGTCGGCGTCTTTCTCAAGCATCCCGCATTCAGTCCCCTCTCCCGGAGGGAGATAGGGCCGACCGAGGTGTCTGGCGCTATACGTCGACCTGAAAAATCCAGTCGATTATGGATTCGGTGTAGCCCTTTCAGGTCGGCGTATTTCTCAAGTATCCCGCATTCAGTCCCCTCTCCCTCCGGGAGAGGGCTAGGGTGAGGGGCTTTTCAGGCTCAGCACTCAGCTCAGCTTGAACCCACCCATCTGCCGCGCCAGATCATCCGCCAGTTTCTGCAGCATCTGACAATCCTCGCGACAGGCCCGAACCTCCCCCGCCGTGGCCCGCGCCAGATCAGAAATCCCCTGTACATTGCGGTTGATCTCCTCCGTCACCGCCGACTGCTCTTCCGTCGCCGTCGCCACTTGATGGTTCATGTCGCTGATGCGCTCGACCTGCCCGGTAATCGCCGTCAACGACGCGCCGGTACGCTGGCTCGACTCAACCCCGGTGCCGGTTGCAGCTTGCCCGGTGCGCATCGACGACACGGCATTTTCCGCGCCTTGCTTGAGGCTGCCGATCATCTGCTGGATTTCATCAGTAGACGCCTGCGTGCGTCGCGCCAAGGTGCGCACTTCATCAGCGACAACCGCAAAGCCACGGCCCATATCTCCGGCCCGCGCCGCTTCAATAGCGGCATTGAGTGCCAACAGATTGGTCTGCTCGGACACCCCGCGAATCACCGCCAGCACCGAGTCGATAGACGCCACTTGCTGCGCCAGCTCCCCCACCGCACCGGCGGCCACGCCTATCTCATCGGACATGCTTTCGATATGGCGGATCGAGCCGCCGACTACTTCCCGCGCCTGCAGGGCTTCATCCCGTGCGGTTTGCGAGGCCAGCGCGGCGTTGCCGGCGTTCTGCGCGATCTCCTGCACGGTCAGGCCCATTTCATGAACGGCGGTGGCGACCATGTCGGTCATCTCCTGCTGACGACCAGAGCGCTCGGCGGTGTTATCCACAACCTTGGCCACTTGGCCGACAGCCGTGCGCAAACGCTCACTGGTGGCCAACACTTCGCCAATCATTGCGCGCTGGCTGTCGAGAAATCGGTTGAAGCCCCGAGCCAGATCGCCCAGCTCGTCGGCGCGACTGGAATCTAACCGGTGGGTCAAATCTCCACCACCGCTACCGATTGCTACCAGCGCGGCTGTTACTTGGCGAATCGGTCGCACCAAACCTTGCGCCAACCACACCACCAAAGCGAGGCACACCAGTGCCACCGCCAGACCGATGCCGCCGCTCATCCACATGGCTTTGCGCGCCTCGGCATAGATCTGCGATTGCGGCACTTCGGCCACCAGGGTCCAGCCCAGATCACGCAGAGGCAGACTGAAGGCGAGGAAGTCTTCGCCGTCTCTTTGGAAGCCGCTGCTCACGGCAGCTTTTTGCCCCATGACGGCTTGTGCCGCCGAAGCACCGATCTGCTCCGAGAGGGTGCGCTTGCCACTGAACTGCGCTTCAGGATGCACCTGGATTAAACCGTCGGAACGCACCAGATAGACCTTGCCGCGCTCGCCAAAACTGAAGTTGTGGATCAACTCCGACAACTCTTTCATGCTCAAACCAAGCCCGGCCACGCCGACCACTTTGCCGGCCTGCTCGACCTTCAAGTCGATGAACAGCGCCAACTCCCCGGTGGCGCCATCGTTGTCGATATTCAGGGTGCGCGGCTGATGGCTGTCGAGGAAGGAATAGAACCAGGCATCGGCCGGTTTGGCGCGACTGAGGGTGCGGTCCAGGCCTTTTTCGGTGATGTAGTGATTGGATTCGGTGCCGATGATCAGCGCGGTGAAGGCCTTGTGTTCGGCGCGGATGCCTTCCAGATACTGCGCGAAGGCCGCCGTTTTGCCGCTGTCTTCACCCGAGGCCAGCCAGTCGCGGACCATCGTGTTGCTGGCGATGTCTTTGGCGGCGGTCAGCGGCTGGACGAGGATGCGCTCAATATCGTTGCGCGTCGCTTCGATGCTCGACGGCAGCGCTTGTTCGACCAGATAGCTCTGGGCGAGGCGGTTGACCACCAGGGTATAAATGCCAACCACGATCAGGATACTGACCAGCAGGGCGGTGCCCATGCTGAGAATCAGCTGCCATTGAATACTGCGTCGCCACAACTGCATGGAGCACCCCCAAAGAATAAGAGGCAAAAACACTGCAACTGTCGCGCCAAATGTATACAAAAATCAGAATTATTGTTTCGCAATCTAAGCTCGGAGCTGAAAAAACCACGAAAACAACCCCACGTCTACTGTCAAGGTTGTCAGGTGCAGGTGGCCTCTTGAAGCCCTACTCTTCGTTGGCAAAACCCAAAACCGAGGAGTCAAAAATGAGCAGAGAACGCAAAATTGAAAGCACTGCGTCCCTGAGTCGGGATGAAATGTTAAAAGCCGTTCGGGTTGGTCAAAAGATTCTAGACCCACTCAAAGGTACAGAAACCACAGTGCTGACCAAATCATTCGAAGAGTCGGCAGGCGGCTGGTTTATCGAGATAACAGTCGACGCAGACCCGACCAAGCCGTGGCGCAGTGCAACAGAAGTCAACCGTGAGGAATTGACTCTATGGGCTGAAAAGGGGGATTTACTCACAGATCCCGAATTCCCCGATGATCCTTGGACGGTGAAGAGAAAGGAAGTTGTGAAACTGGAAAACGGCTATGTATTCAGGCTTGGCTGAACCATCTGATTATTCATGCCTCACCAGGGCGCTCCTCGGAATGGAGCGCCCTGTAGCGACGCCTCAACCCTGATTGATGGTCTTGGCGATGGTTTCGACCGTGGCGCTGACTTGCTCTTGGTAACGGTCGAGTTCTTCCTGGTGCTGCTTCTTCATTTCGATCTGCTGCGAGCACAGATTCATCGCCGCCAGCACCAGCAAGCGGTCACCGATCAGCGTCGGGTATTTGCGCTTGGTGTCGTCCAGCGCAGCCTTGAGCATCATGGCTGCGTCCAGCAGGGTCTGTTCTTCCCCGGCCGGTGCCTTGATCGAGTAGTCCTCCCCGAGAATGGAGATGACCTTTACCCCTGCTGTGCCGTAATTCATGCGCTGACAGGACCTGCGTTGACGCGATCAACCAGGGCCTGGATGCGCGCTACGGTGGCGCCGTGTTTCTCTTCCTGCTCCATCAGGTTCAGTTGCAGGCTTTCGTTTTCATCCTTGGCCTGAGCCAGTTCCGCAGACAGGGTCTGGTTGGTTTCCAGCAGAGTCTGGTTCTGTTGCACCAGGTCGCTGACGAGCTGTTCCAATTGGCTGAGGGATGCTTCCAACATTTTGATCTTCCAGGCGTTTTTCAAAGGGCGCGTACGATAAAGAAAAGTCATCACGGATGCCAGGGTTAAACCGGCGCAAGGCCTTGATTTTCCTGGCGGCCGACCGTTCTCGCGAGTTTAAAAGACTGTGATCTGCCGATCTGGTTCCTGCACTTCGTCGCTCAACCCCCTATGCGACAAATACGCGCAGCGCCTCAAGACTTTAGTCGTATGACCGATAAGTCATCCATACAGCCGTCTCAGCCCGCATGGATGCGGCCCTCCTCTGGTATCCGCCCCATGTCCCTTCGCAATATGAATATCGCCCCTCGGGCGTTCACCGGCTTCGCCCTGATCGGCGGCCTGATGCTGATTCTGGGTGTGTTCGCCTTGAACCAGATGAGCAAAATACGCGCAGCGGGCCAAGAAATTGCCACTGCCAGCGTGCCGTCCATCAAGGCCCTCGACGAGTTCACTCAACTGACCCTGCGCCTGCGGGTGCTGTCCTACCGGTTGCTGATCAACCGCGAACCGGACGTGCAGCAAAAAACCATCGAGCTGTTCGAGCTGCGCAACAAGCAGATCGCCGACGCCCAGCGCGCCTACGAACCGTTGATCAATGGCCCGCAAGAGCGTGCGGCCTACGATCAGTACGTGCAGCTTCTGGCCCAGTACCGCCAACTCGAAGACCGGATGAAAAGCCTGTCGCGCAACAATCAGGTCGATGAACTGCGGCAGATGCTCAACGCGGATTTGCTGAGTAACTCGGAAGCGGTGAACACCGCACTGGCGCGCCTGCTGGAGATCAACACCCAGCAAATCGCCGAAACTGATCAAGGCGCAGCCGATCAGTACGCGATATCGTTCAACCTGGTCGTGACCCTGTTGCTGATCGCCACCGGCCTGACCTTCCTGTTCGCCTGGTTGCTGACCGTCAGCATCACCAAGCCGATTGCCAAGGCACTCGACGCAGCGGAAACCATCGCCGAAGGCAATCTGACTCAGCCGATCCACGTTGACGGCAACGACGAAGCCGGCCGCTTGCTGGCCG
>NZ_QAIU01000060.1:0-11067 GCF_003061205.1 Pseudomonas sp. HMWF006 | reverse complement strand
GTTGATAGACCGTGCGCAGCGCCGTGGCGAAGGTGCGCACCGGGCCGTGCATCGCATCCGGCGCCGCGCGCTCCGACAACACGCCGGCGCGGACCATGCCGGCATGCAGCAGGCGCAGTTGCGTGGCGTCATCGGCGTCGACGAAGGCCTGCGGATCGATGCCCAGCGACTTGCCGCTGGACAGTTGCAGCGTGTCGATCAAGCGCTGCAGCGCCGCCGTGCCGGTATACGGCTTGCCTGCCGTGCCGTTGCCGCCCGGCGCCTCGCTGTCGATCAACGTCAGCGACGCCACTTCACGTCCCTGCGCTTGCAACTGCGCAGCCATGGCATGCGCGACCCAACCGCCGAACGAATGGCCGATCAGGTGCACCGGGCCTTGCGGGTATAGCTGCTCGATGGCTTGCAGATAGAACGCCGCAGCCGCCTCGACCTGACTGTGCGGCACGCCGATGCCGTCCAGCCCCCGCGGTTGCAGGCCGATGATCGGCCATTCCGGGCCAATGGCTTCGGTCAGGTGAATAAACCCCGTGACGCTGTCACCGGCCCCCGGCACACAGAAAATCGGCGCATGTCCCAACTGTCCGGTCTGGATCGTCAGGAGCGGCTGGTACTGCGCAGGCTCAGGGGGTTGCACGGCGTCCAGCGCCTGCGTGATGGCCTGCCCCAACGCCTGGATATGCGGCGCCTTCATCATGGTGCGGTGATCGCCGGGGATGTCGATGCAGTGCAGCCAATGGCTGGCGAACCGCGCTTCCCAACCCCGCGTCGGGCTGGGCAGAGACTGCCCGTCCATCAGCTCCTGAGCGCGGAACAGATGGATCGTCTGGCTCGCCGGGCTGACCCGGTAATGCGCCAGTGCCAGGCGATGCGCCGCTTCGCGATCAAAGTAATGCCGGGCATCCGCAGCGCTGACCGTGGCCAGCTCCGGATCGGTCAAGTGCTGTGCCAGGCAACGCTGGAACAACTGATCGAAATCCAGTGCACCGGCGGCGTCTTCCAGCGCCTGCACCGCCGCCAGTGCGCTGGCGCCGTCGGCACCGAGCATCAGCGAACGGCCACGGCAATGGCCAAGCAACTGGCGCTTGTCCAGCCCCTCGCCACTCCACAGCGCCTTGTCCTGCGCCAGCGAGTTGGGCGCGTAGCTGTCGAGCAGGCCGATGAAGTCCACCACCTGATCCTGACCGAGCAACTGCTGGGCGACCTCATGGGCCAGCACGCCACCGAACGACCAGCCCGCCAGCCGATACGGCCCCTGCGCCTGCACCGAACGGATGATCCCGGCCATGCGCCGAGCCATGCACTCGAGGGTGCGCAACTGCGGCTGTCCAAGCGGCACGCCGGGCAGGCCGTAAATCGGGAACGTCCCGCCAATGTGCTGCGCCAGCGTCGGGAAATACACGTCGCGGCCACTGAACTCATGCAGCAGGAACAGCGGCGTACCGTGATCCCCGGCGCGCACCACGACCAGTCCGTCCGGTTCCCCGGCGCTCTCGCCCTGCCCCAGCAACGCAGCGGCGGATTCGACACTCGGGTGCTGGAACAGCTCGGCCAGCGACACTTGCAGACCGGCCCGTTGCAGCTGATTGACCAACCGCACCGCGAGCAACGAATGCCCGCCCAGCTCAAAGAAGTTGTCGTGACGACCGACCTGTTCGACACCCAGCACCTCGGCCCAGACCCGCGCCATGGTGGTTTCGGTTTCACCTTGCGGCGCCACGTAAGGGCGGCTGATCAACGCGTCCACACCCGGTTCCGGCAGAGCCTTGCGGTCGACCTTGTCGTTCGGTGTCAGCGGCAACGCATCGAGCAGCACGAAGGCGCCGGGCACCATGTATTCCGGCAAGCGTTCCAGCACATGCGCGCGCAAGGCTTCCAGACCTGGCGTCTCGATCCCGGCACGCACGGTGTACCAGGCCACCAGACGTTCGTCGCGCACCATCACCACCGCGTCGCGGAGCGCCGGATGCTCAATCAGCCGCGCTTCGATCTCGCCGGGTTCCAGACGTAACCCGCGCAGCTTGATCTGGAAGTCGTTGCGGCCGAGGAATTCGAGGTTGCCGTCATGGCAATAGCGCGCCAGATCGCCAGTGCGATACAGCCGGTCCCCCGGCACAAACGGACTGTCGATAAAGCGCTCGGCCTGCATCTGCGGCAAGCCGTAATAACCCCGCGCCACCCCCACGCCGCCGATGTGCAACTGACCGCTGACGCCTTGCGGCACCGGTTGATCATGGTCATCGAGGACGTACAGGCGAGTGTTGCTCAGCGCCTTGCCGATCGGCACCACGCTGTCCGGCAGCGACATGCCCGGTTCCAGCGTCCAGCCGGTGCTGTCGACGGTGGTTTCAGTCGGACCATAGACGTTGTGCAAACGCACCCACGGCAGGCGCTGGCGCACTTGCCGAACCAACGCAGCACTGAGCTCGCCGCCACCATTCAGCACATCGGTGAGGCTGGTGCACTGGCTGACATCGTCCTGCTCGATAAAGTCCTGCAGCAGCGCCGGCACGAACTTCACCACCGTCACGTTGTGCTCGCGAATGGCCCGCACCACATACGCCGAATCACGGTTGCCGTCGGGCCGTGCAAGCACCAGGCGCAACCCGGTACACAGCGGCCAGAAGATTTCCCACACGGAGCTGTCGAAGCTGAACGGCGCCTTCTGCAACAGCGCGCCGTGCGCGGTTGGCGAACTGATCTGCGAGCCCCAATGCACCATGTTGCAGGCGCTGCGGTGTTCGATCATCACGCCCTTCGGCAGCCCCGTGGAACCCGAGGTGTAGATCATGTACGCAAGGTTCGCAGCACTCAGGCCCGGCACCTGCGGAGCATGATCCGGCAGCTGCTGCCAGGTACTGCGATCAAGCTGGATCAGCCCGGCCGCCGACTCGGCGAACAACGAACGCGTCGCCGCCTGCACCAGCACCGCCACCGGCGCGCTGTCCTTGAGCATGTAGGCCAGTCGTTCCGCGGGATAACCCGGGTCCAGCGGCACATACGCCCCGCCCGCTTTCAGAATCCCGAGCAGGCCAACCACCAGATCCAGCCCGCGCTCGACGCAGATCGCCACTCGCGCCTCCGGCTGCACGCCTTGCGCACGCAGGTGATGAGCCAGCTGATTGGCGCGCTGATCAAGCTCGCGGTACGTCAGACTGCCAGCGTCGGACTGCACCGCCAGCGCCTGCGGTTTGAGCCGTGCCTGTTCCTCGAACAAACGGTGCAGCGGTTGCTCCAGCGGGCAATCGGCCTCGGTCGCGTTGTAGTCGATCAACAAGCGCTGACGTTCCTGCGCGTCGAGCAACGGCACCTGCGCCAGCACCGTCTGATCATCGCTGACCAGCGCCGTCAGCAGTTGCTGGAAATAACCGACAAAGCGGCGGATCGTCGACTCGTCGAACAACGCCGTGGCGTAGTTCAGCGCACCGCGAATCCCGTCTGCGTGCGCGCCCAGGGTCAGCGACAGGTCGAACTTGACGAAGCGCCCTGCCCCGGCCACGCCTTCGAGAGTCAGGTCACCCAGTTTCACACTCGGCCCATCGTTGTTGTCCCAGCTCAACAGGGTCTGGAACAGCGCGCTATGGGACAGGCTGCGCAGCGGTTTGCAAATGTCCACCACCTGCTCGAACGGCAGGTCCTGATGCGCCTGCGCCTGCAGGGTTTGCGCCTTGACCCGCGCCAGCAAGGCTTCGCCACTCGGCTCGCCGGAGGTGTCGATGCGCAAGGCCAGGGTGTTGACGAACATGCCGATCAAGCCTTCGATCTCGGCGCGGGTGCGGTTGGCCACCGGCGAACCGATGACCACATCGGCCTGGCCGGACAGGCGACTGAGGGTCATCGCCCAGGCGCTCATGATCACCATGTACGGCGTCACTGCGCGACGCTGGCATAGCGCCGTGAGCCCGGCACTGACCGGCTCGCCCAACACCACCTCGACGCTGCCGCCGCTATGGTCCTGTTGCGCCGGACGCGGCCGGTCGGTGGGCAAGGTCAGCAAGGCCGGCGCACCGGCCAGGGTCTGTTGCCAGTAATCGCTCTGGCGTTGCAGCACCTCGCCACTCAGCCAGCGCCGCTGCCACACCGCGTAATCGGTGTATTGCAGCAGCAGTGGCGGCAGCGGATCGGCTTCGCCGTGGCTGAACGCCTGATACAGCGCCGCCAATTCGCGGGTCAGCACGCCCATCGACCAGCCGTCGGAGATGATGTGATGCAGCGTCAGCAACAGCACGTGGTGATCGTCGGCCAGCCGCACCAGACGGCCACGGATCAGCGAATCATGTTGCAGATTGAACGGCGCCGACGCTTCGGCCTCGCTCAAGCGACGCAAGGCGTCATCGGCCTGCGGGTGCTCACGCAAGTCTTCGACCTGCAGCAGCAAACCGCTCTGCTCCTCGCGGATCAGCACCTGCGCCTCGTCGTCGCGCTGGATGAAGCGGCTGCGCAGGGTTTCATGGCGTGCGACGATCCGCGCCAGTGCCCGTTGCAGGGCCACTTCATCGAGGCGCCCGCGCAGGCGCAGGCCGACCGGGATGTTGTACGCCGAGTGGCCACCGCCCATTTGTGCCAGGAACCACAGACGCTGTTGGGCAAACGATAGCGGCAACGCTTGATCACGCGGCGCCGGCAGAATGTCCGGCAACGTGCTGTACCCGGCGCGGCTGAGCACCTCGGCCACGGCCGCCAGCTCCGAATTGGCAAACAGCTCGGCCAATGTCAGCTCCACGCCCAGTTGCTGGCGCACCTGCGACAGCATGCGCATCGCCAGCAGCGAGTGCCCGCCCAGTTCAAAGAAGTTGTCGTGACGCCCGACCTGGGCAACCTGCAACACCTCGGCCCAGACCTGGGCCAGGCGCTGTTCCAAAGGCGTCGCCGGGGCCACATAGACCCGGCTGAGCAGTGCCGCCTGCGTCGGTGCCGGCAGGGCCTTGCGGTCGATCTTGCCGTTGTTGTTCAGCGGCAGGGCCTCAAGTTGCACCCAGGCGCTCGGCACCATGTATTCCGGCAGCCGTGCCTGCAATTGCGCGTGCAGGTCGGCACTGTCTACGGATTGATCGTGGACGGTGTAGTACGCCACCAAACGTGCGTTTTCCTGGCCGTCGCGGCGCGCCAGCACCACCGCTTCCTTGATCCCGGCGCAGTTGAGCAAGCGATTTTCGATTTCCCCGAGTTCGATGCGGAAGCCGCGAATTTTCACTTGATCATCGTTACGCCCGATGCACTCCAGTTGCCCCGGCGCCAGCCACCGCACGAGGTCGCCAGTGCGATACAGCAGCGCGCCGGGTTGGTCGCTGAACGGATCACGGAGGAATTTCTCGGCGGTCAGATCCGCACGGTTGAGATACCCCAGCGCCACGCCCTGCCCGCCGATGTACAACTCGCCGGTCACGCCCTGGGGCACCAGTTGCTGATGGGCATCGAGCACGTAGACCTGCGTGTTGGCAATCGGCCCGCCAATCGGCACGCTCTCGGCGTTTTCCGCCACCTGCTGCACTTCGAAGGTCGTCGCGTAGGTGGTGGTTTCAGTCGGGCCGTAGCAATGCACGAGGCGCAGCGCCGGCGCCTCGGCCAGCAACGTGCGGAACGCCGCCGGATCGCCGCGCTCACCCCCGCACAACAGAATGCGCAGGTCTTTGAGCGCCTGCGGAATCAGTTGCACGTACTGGTTGAACAGCGCCGTGGTGACGAACAGGATCGTCGCCCCGCTGGCGCTCAGTTCCCGGCCAAAGGCGTGCGGGTCGAGCAGGGTCTGATGGTCGATGACCACCACGCGCCCGCCGTTGAGCAGCGGCCCCCAGATGTCCATGGTGCTGGCATCGAACGCCGGGTTCGAGGCGAACACCACGCGGTCCTGCGCATTGAAATCGGCATAGCCGTTGTTCAGCACCAGGCGGCCGATGCCACGGTGCGGCACCATCACACCTTTCGGGGTGCCCGTGGAGCCCGAGGTGTACATGACGTACGCCAGCGATTCCGAGGACTGTAGCCGATTCGGGTTGTGCGTCGGCTGGTCGCTGAGCGTCAGGCGATCCAGGTCGATGCGCGCCACGCTAAAGTCGATCGCTTCGCTGCTGAGGGTCAGCAACGCCACGGCCTGACAGTCCTCGACCATGAATGCCTGACGTTCGCTCGGTGCATGGATATCCAGCGGCACGTAAGCTGCCGCACACTTGGCAATCGCCAGTTGCGCGACCAGCAATTCCAGCGATCGCGGCAGCAGGATCGCCACGCGATCCCCCGGTTGCACGCCGTGGCCGATCAAGTGATGGGCCAGACGATTGGCCCGCGCGTTCAGCTCGAAGTAGCTCAGCGACTGCGCACCATGCACCGCCGCCACCGCTTTGGGATGCGCCGCCGCCTGTTGCTGGAACACCCCGTGCACGGTCAGCGCCTGCGGGTAGTCACGGGCGGTGGCGTTGAAGTCGTGCAGCAAGCGCTGACGCTCGTCCGCCGCCAGCAACGGCACCTGCTCCAGTACCGCGTGATCATCGCCGACCATGGCCGTCAATAGCCGCTGGAAGTAGCCGACATAACGCAGGATCGTCGCTTCATCGAACAACGCCGTGGCGTATTCGAGCGAACCGCGAATCCCCTCGCCGACTTCGCCCAGGGTCAAGGTCAGGTCGAACTTGGCAACATCGCCGGCGCTGGCCAGCGCTTGCAGGGTCAGTTCGCCCAGCGCCAGATCCGGCCCGACGCTGCTGTCCCAGCTCAAGGTGGTCTGGAACAACGGACTGTGGGCCAGACTGCGCACCGGCCTGACGATTTCCACCACCTGCTCGAACGGCAGATCCTGATGGGCCTGCGCAGCCAGCGTCACCGCTTTGACCCGCGCCAGCAGCGCTTCGACGCTCGGTGCGTCGGAGGTGTCGATGCGCAAGGCCAGGGTGTTGACGAACATGCCGATCAAGCCTTCGATTTCGGCACGGGTGCGGTTGGCCACTGGTGCGCCGATCACCACGTCGGCCTGCCCGGACAACCGACTCATCAACAACGACCAGGCACTGAGCACGGTCATGAACAAAGTAACGCCATGCCGCTGACTCAAGGCCTTGAGCCCGGCACTCAGGCGCGCATCCAGCAGCACTTCGACGCGACGCCCGGCGTAATCCTGCTGCGCCGGACGCGGCCGGTCGGTGGGCAAGGTCAACAGGGCCGGCGCGCCGTCGAGGGTCTGCTGCCAGTAATCGCTCTGGCGCTGCAACACCTCGCCACTGAGCCAGCGCCGTTGCCAGACCGCGTAGTCGCCGTATTGCAACGCCAGCGGCGGCAATGGATCGGGCTGTCCGTGGCTGAACGCCTGATACAGCGCCATCAGTTCGCGGGTCAGCACGCCCATCGACCAGCCGTCGGCGACGATGTGATGCACGGTCAGCAACAGCACGTGATGCTCGTCGGCCATTCGTACCAGACGTCCGCGAATCGGCGGATCGTTCTGCAGATCGAACGCTGTCGCAGCTTCCTGTGCTGTCAACGTTTGCAAGGTCGCTTCGGCCTGCGGGTGCCGGCGCAGGTCTTCGACCTGCAACACCATGCCGCTGCCGACCGGGGCGATAGCGACCTGCGCGGCATCGTCAATGCTCAGGAAACGGCTGCGCAAGGTTTCGTGACGCGCCACGATCTGCGCCAGCGAACGTTGCAGGGCGTCACCGTCGAGCCGCCCGCGCAAATGCAGGCCAATCGGAATGTTGTACGCCGAGTTACCACCCGCCATCTGCGCCAGGAACCACAGGCGCTGTTGGGCGAAGGACAAGGTGCCGTCACGCGTGACCGGCAGGATTTGCGTCCAGCTGCTGACGTCCGCTGCGCACAGGCACCGGGCAACGGCCGCCAGTTCAGGGTTGGCGAACAGGTCGGCCAGGGCCAGTTCCAGGCCCAGTTGCTGGCGCACCTGAGCGACCATGCGCATCGCCAGCAGCGAGTGACCGCCGAGTTCGAAGAAATGATCATGGCGTCCGACCCGCTCCACCTGCAGCACTTCGGCCCAGATCTGCGCCAGGGTGGTTTCCGGCTCGCCTTGCGGCGCGGCGTACTCGCGGGTCAACAGCGCGGCCAGATCCGGTGCCGGCAAGGCCTTGCGGTCGACCTTGCCGTTGGCGGTCAACGGCCATGCATCGAGCCTGACAAAAGCGGCAGGCACCATGTACTCCGGCAGTTGCGCCAGCAGGTGTGCGCGCAACTGGCCAACGCTCAGCGACTCGCCCTCTTCGGTGTAATACGCCACCAGCCGTGGCTGGCCGGGCTCATCCTCACGGACCAGCAACACCGCGTCCCTGATTGCGTCGAGCTGGTTGAGGCAGGTTTCGATTTCGCCCGGTTCAATGCGTACGCCGCGGATCTTGACCTGATCATCGTTGCGCCCGAGGTATTCCAGGGTGCCGTCCTCGCGCCAGCGCGCCAGGTCGCCGCTGCGGTACATGCGTGCATTCGGCGCCGTGCTGAACGGGTCGTGCAGGAAGCGTTCCGCCGTCAGTTCAGGACGATTCAGGTAACCCCGGGCCACGCCGGCACCACCGACGTACAACTCGCCCATCACTCCCAGCGGCACGGGTCGTTGCTGTTCATCGAGCAGATACACCGTGGCGTTGCTCACCGGTTTGCCGATATGCAACGCCTGCCCGGCTTCGACCGTTCCGGAGGTCGCCACCACCGTGGCCTCGGTCGGGCCGTAGTTGTTGATCACCCGGAACGGCTGGTTGGCGTTGAACCGGCGCAGACGATCACCACCAATCAACAGGGTTTTCAGGGTCGGATGCGGCAGATTCTGGCTGAAGGCGTATTCGGCCACCGGGGTCGGCAGGAAGCTGACGTCCAATGGCTGTGCGCGCCACCAGTGGAGCAAGGCGTCGATGTCTTCATTGCCGTCATGGGTGGGCGCCAGGTGCAGGGTCGCACCAACGCACAACGCCGGCCAGACCTCCCAGGCCATCGCGTCGAAGCCGAACCCGGCCAGGCTTGACGTTTGGCCGCCGGCGCACAACTCGAATGCCTCGCAATGCCAATCGACCAGATTGCTCAGCGTGTGGTGTTCGACCATCACGCCTTTGGGCAGGCCGGTGGAGCCGGAAGTGTAGATCACATACGCCAGATGCTGCGGGGTCAGGCCCGGCAGAACAGGATTGTCGCTGTGGTCGCTTGGCCACAGGTGCCGGTCAAGGTCGATCACCGGCACTGCCAATGCTGGCAGACGTTCGCGCAACGTACTTTGGGTAAGCACGGCGACTGGCGCACTGTCCGTCAACAGGTAGTTCAAGCGCTCGGCCGGATGCGCCGGATCGATTGGCACATAACCGGCGCCAGCCTTGAGAATCGCCACCAGTCCGACCAGCGTATCGAGGCCACGACGGGCGACGATGGCCACGCGGTCGTCGGGCTTCACCCCCGACGCAATCAGATGATGCGCCAGTGCGTTGGCCTGTCGATTCAACCCGGCATAACTCAGGGGGGCCTCGGCAAACACCGCTGCCGGCGCGTCCGGGCGCTCGGCCACTTGCTGTTCGAAGCGCTGAGCGATCGTCAGCCCTTGCGGATAATCGGCGCGGGTGGCGTTGAAGTCGATCAATAGCTGTGCGCGTTCATCGGCCGGCAAAATCGACACGTGCTCAAAACCCTGATGCGGCGCGTGTTCCAGCGCCTCCAGCAAGGCGTGCAAGGCGCACTGCAAATAGCTGCAAATGCGCCGTGCATCGAGGCCGGCACCGGCCAGTGCGGTCAGGCTGAAACCTTCACCGAAGTCATCGACGCTGAGGGTCAGGCGATAGTTGCTGTGCTCTTCGGCCTCGAGCAATTGCATGCCGTGCCACGCCGCTGTGGCTTCGGCAGAAGGCGCGCCCGACGAGGCGCCGTGACGGTAATTGAACAGTGTACTGAACAGCGGCGTGGTCGGCGCCATCGCGCTGCAATGCTGGATGCGCGCCAGTTGCGCGTGTTCGTGCTGCAGCAACTGGCTCAGGCGTTGGTGCGTGGCCAGCGCCGCGCCCTTGACGCTGTGCGCGCGCAAATCAAGGCGCAGCGGCAAGGTGTTGATGAACACCCCGAGTGCCCGTTCCGCCCCCTCGCCGCCCTGCAAGCGCCCGAGCAACACCGTGCCGAACACCACGTCGTCGCGCCCCGACAATTGCCCCAGCACCTGCGCCCAGGCCAGGTGCATCAGACTCGCAGCACTGACACCGAGGCGCCGGGCCTGACGGCGGATCTCGTGGTTCAGCGTGGCATCGAGAGTCAGCTGAGCCTTCTGCGCCTGTTCTTCCAGGGCCGGGTTCTGGCCGTATGGCAGGGTCGGTTCGTCGACGTCGCCGAGCATCTCGCGGAAGAAGCCTTCGTGCTGCTCATCGCTCAGCCCGGCCAGAGTGTGCGCCACGTAATTGCGGTACGGCACCGGCTCGGGCAGGCGTTGCGGCTGGCCAACGAGGAAGGCCTGCATTTCCTGTTGCAGCACCTCCAGCGCCACGTGATCCATCACCAGGTGATGGAACAGCAGCAACGCAACGACACGTTGATTGGCCGCGTCCCAGGTGTGGACCACGCGCATCAGCGGTGCCTGATCGACGGCCATGCGGTAATGCCCGGCGTCAAAGTGGCAGCGCAACTGCGCCAGAGCATCAACGTCCGCCGCTTCCAGCGCGACGTTTTCACAGACCAGCGATGCCTGCCGCCAGACCACTTGCACCGGGTCTGGCAGGCCGTCCCAGAACAGCGAGGTGCGCAGAATGTCATGACGCTGGATCACCTGCTGCAAGGCTTGGGTAAAGCTGTTCAGACGTTGTTCATCGGCAAACGCGAACTGCGCCTGCAACACATACGGATCGCCCTGAGCGGCAGACAAATGATGGAACAGGATGCCGGTCTGCAACGGCGCCAGTGGGTAGATATCCTGCACGTTGGCCGCACCGCCGGGGATGCTGGCGACAATACGGTCAAGGGTTGGCTGGTCGAGCGTCACCAGCGGCAGCAGATCCGGGGTGATGTGCGTGCAATCCGCTGCGATGCGGTTGGCCGGCACTTCCGCGTCCGGCTCGCCACCGACCGCAGCGGCGAGTGCGGCCAGCGTCGGCTGGTTGAACAGCACACGAA
>NZ_QAIU01000579.1:7926-9511 GCF_003061205.1 Pseudomonas sp. HMWF006 | reverse complement strand
CTATATGGTTGTGCCGAAAGGCTTCTTCCCGGTGCAGGACACCGGGGTGATTCAGGGCATTTCCGAGGCGCCGCAGTCGATTTCCTTTGCGGCGATGGGCGAGCGTCAGCAGGAACTGGCGAAGATCATTCTGCAAGATCCGGCGGTGCAGAGCCTGTCGTCCTACATCGGGGTTGATGGCGATAACGCCACGCTCAACAGCGGCCGCCTGCTGATCAACCTCAAACCTCACAGTGCGCGGAATCTGACGGCCACCGAAGTGATCGCGCGCCTGCAACCGCAACTGGACAAACTGGTCGGTATTCGCTTGTTCATGCAGCCGGTGCAGGACCTGACCATTGAGGACCGGGTCAGCCGCACGCAGTACCAGTTCAGCATGTCGTCGCCGGACTCCGAGCTGCTGAGCCAGTGGAGCGGGCGTCTGGTCGAAGCGCTGGCCCAACGCCCGGAACTGACGGACGTCGCCAGTGACTTGCAGGACAAAGGTTTGCAGGTCTACCTGTTGATCGACCGCGATGCGGCCTCGCGCCTGGGCGTCTCGGTGCAGAACATCACCGATGCGCTGTACGACGCCTTTGGCCAGCGGCAGATCTCGACCATTTACACTCAGGCCAGCCAGTACCGCGTGGTACTCCAAGCGCAAGCGGGGGAGCAGATCGGTCCGAAAGCGCTCGACCAGATCCACGTCAAAACCACCGATGGTGCGCAGGTGCGCTTGTCGAGCCTCGCCCATGTCGAAGAGCGTCAGGCACAACTGGCGATCACCCATATCGGCCAGTTCCCGGCGGTGATGATGTCGTTCAACCTCGCTCCCGGCGTGTCGCTGGGGCATGCGGTCGATATCATCGAGCAGGTGCAGAAGGACATCGGCATGCCGATCGGCGTGCAGACCCAGTTCCAGGGCGCGGCCGAAGCGTTCCAGGCCTCGCTGTCGAGTACCTTGCTGCTGATTCTGGCGGCGGTGGTAACCATGTACATCGTGCTCGGCGTGCTGTACGAGAGCTACATCCATCCGATCACCATCCTCTCGACACTCCCGTCGGCGGCGGTCGGCGCCTTGCTGGCCTTGCTGCTCAGCGGCAATGATCTGGGCATGATCGCGATCATCGGGATCATTCTGCTGATCGGTATCGTCAAGAAGAACGCGATCATGATGATCGACTTCGCCCTCGATGCCGAGCGCAACCAGGGCATGGCCCCGGAACAGGCAATTTATCAGGCGGCGCTGTTGCGTTTCCGGCCGATCCTGATGACCACGCTGGCAGCCTTGTTCGGCGCCGTACCCTTGATGCTCGCCACCGGTTCCGGGGCTGAGCTACGCCAACCGTTGGGTCTGGTCATGGTCGGCGGGTTGCTGGTGAGTCAGGTGCTGACGCTGTTCACCACGCCGGTGATCTACCTGTACTTCGATCGCCTCGGTCGGCGCTTTGGCAAGACCAATGCCGACAGCGAAGAGGTGGCGGTATGAAAGCAGCTACGAGCATCGAGCCTCAAGCTGCAAGAGAAAAGCAGCAAGGGCCCGGCTACCTGGCTTTTAGCTTGAAGCTTGAAGCTTGGAGCTCTGAGCCATGAATCTTTCTGGTCC
>NZ_QAIU01000579.1:7231-7916 GCF_003061205.1 Pseudomonas sp. HMWF006 | reverse complement strand
CCACTGGAGCGTTCTTTCGGCGCCATTGCCGGCGTCAACACCATGAGCAGCCGCTCCAGCCAGGGCTCGACCCGGGTCATTCTGCAATTCGACCTCGACCGCGACATCAACGGTGCGGCCCGTGAAGTACAGGCCGCGATCAACGCTTCGCGCAACTTGCTGCCGAGCGGGATGCGCAGCATGCCGACCTACAAAAAGGTCAACCCGTCGCAGGCACCGATCATGGTGCTGTCGCTGACCTCCGATGTCCTGGAAAAAGGCCAGCTCTACGATCTTGCCTCGACCATCCTGTCCCAGAGCCTGTCCCAGGTACAGGGCGTGGGTGAAGTGCAGATCGGCGGCAGTTCGTTGCCGGCGGTGCGTGTCGAACTCGAACCGCAGGCGCTGAACCAGTACGGCGTGGCGCTCGATGATGTACGCAAGACCATTGCCGAAGCCAATGTGCGTCGACCCAAGGGCTCGGTCGAGGACGGCCAGCGCCTGTGGCAGATCCAGGCTAACGATCAATTGGAGAAAGCCAAGGATTACGAGTCGCTGATCATCCACTACGCCGACGGCGCCGCGCTGCGCCTCAAGGATGTGGCCAAGGTCAGCGACGGCGTCGAAGACCGCTACAACAGTGGTTTCTTCAACGATGACGCCGCCGTGTTGCTGGTGATCAACCGTCAGGCTGGCGCCAACATCA
>NZ_QAIU01000579.1:3077-7221 GCF_003061205.1 Pseudomonas sp. HMWF006 | reverse complement strand
TGCAGGCGGTGCTGCCGGCCAGCGTGAAGCTGAACCTGGCAATGGACCGCTCGCCGGTGATCAAGGCTACTCTGCATGAAGCGGAAATGACCCTGTTGATTGCTGTAGCGCTGGTGATTCTGGTGGTGTTCCTGTTCCTCGGTAACTTCCGCGCCTCGCTGATTCCGACATTGGCGGTGCCGGTGTCGCTGGTCGGCACCTTTGCGGTGATGTACCTCTATGGTTTTTCGCTGAACAACCTGTCGCTGATGGCGCTGATTCTCGCCACCGGTCTGGTGGTGGATGATGCCATCGTGGTGCTGGAGAACATTTCCCGGCACATCGACGAAGGCGTCAAACCGCTGCAGGCCGCTTATCTCGGGGCCAAGGAAGTCGGTTTCACCTTGCTGTCGATGAACGTGTCACTGGTGGCGGTGTTCCTGTCGATCCTGTTTATGGGCGGCATTGTCGAAAGCCTGTTTCGTGAATTCTCCATCACGTTGGCAGCGGCCATCGTGGTGTCGCTGGTGGTCTCGCTGACCCTGACCCCGATGCTCTGTGCCCGCTGGCTCAAGCCGCACACACCGGGCCAGGAAAACCGTCTGCAACGCTGGAGCCGGCGCACCAACGACTGGATGGTCGGCAAATACGCCACTAGCCTTGACTGGGTGCTGCGCCATCGGCGCCTGACCCTGCTCAGCCTGTTGATCACCGTCGGGGTCAACGTCGCGTTGTATGTGGTGGTGCCGAAAACCTTCATGCCACAGCAGGACACCGGCCAGTTGATCGGTTTCGTGCGCGGCGACGATGGCCTGTCGTTCAGCGTGATGCAGCCGAAAATGGAAATTTTCCGCCGCGCCGTGCTCAAGGACGATGCGGTGGAAAGCGTCGCCGGTTTCATCGGCGGCACCAACGGCACCAACAATGCGTTCATGCTGGTCCGCCTGAAACCAATCAAGGAGCGCAACCTGTCGGCCCAGAAGGTCATCGAACGCCTGCGCAAGGAAATGCCCAAGGTGCCCGGTGCGCAACTGATGCTGATGGCCGACCAGGACCTGCAGTTTGGCGGTGGTCGCGAACAGACCACGTCGCAATACAGTTACATCCTGCAAAGTGGTGATCTGGGCGAGTTGCGCGAGTGGTATCCGAAAGTGGTCACGGCGCTGCGGGCGTTACCTGAACTCACGGCCATTGATGCCCGTGAAGGCCGTGGGGCGCAGCAGGTGACACTGATCGTCGACCGCGATCAGGCCAAGCGCCTCGGGGTGGACATGAACATGGTCACGGCGGTGTTGAACAACGCCTACAGCCAGCGGCAGATTTCCACGATCTATGACAGCCTCAACCAGTATCAGGTGGTGATGGAGGTCGACCCGAAATACGCCCAGGACCCGGTTACCCTCAAGCAGGTGCAGGTGATCACCGCCGACGGCGCGCGGGTTCCGCTGTCAACGTTCGCCCATTATGAAAGCAGTCTGGAAGACGACCGGGTCAGCCACGAAGGCCAGTTCGCCTCCGAGGACATTTCCTTCGACATGGCCGAAGGCGTGACGGTGGAGCAGGGCAGCGCCGCCATCGAGCGGGCGATTGCCAAGCTCGGTCTGCCGGAAGACGTGATTGCAAAAATGGCCGGTACCGCCGACGCCTTCGCCGCCACCCAGAAAAGCCAGCCCTTCATGATTCTGGGGGCGCTACTGGCGGTGTATCTGGTGCTGGGTGTGCTGTATGAAAGCTATATCCACCCGCTGACGATTCTGTCGACGCTGCCCTCGGCCGGGGTCGGTGCGTTGCTGTCGATCTATGCGTTGGGCGGCGGGTTCAGCCTGATCTCCTTGCTTGGCCTGTTCCTGCTGATCGGCGTGGTGAAGAAGAACGCGATCCTGATGATCGACCTTGCGCTGCAACTGGAGCGTCATCAGGGCATGACGCCGCTGGAATCTATTCGCAGTGCCTGCCTGCAACGCTTGCGGCCGATCCTGATGACCACACTGGCGGCGATACTCGGGGCCTTGCCATTGCTGCTCAGCCGCGCAGAGGGCGCGGAAATGCGCCAGCCGTTGGGCCTGACGATTATTGGCGGGCTGATTTTCAGCCAGGTGCTGACGCTTTACACCACGCCTGTGGTTTACCTCTATCTCGACAAGCTGCGCCATCGCTTCAACCAATGGCGTGGCGTGCGTACTGACGCCGCTCTGGAAACTCCGCTATGACTGACCGTTCGCTTATCCATCTGGCCACTGTTCGCGGTTCGCGCCTGTTGAGTCTGTCGCTGTGCGTGGCGATGCTCAGTGCCTGCGCTGTCGGCCCTGATTACCAGCGTCCGCAGACCGCTGAAATCGCCCAGTACAAGGAGGCCGAGGGCTGGCGTCAGGCCAATCCCAGCGACTCGCTTGCGCGGGGCGCGTGGTGGGAACTGTATGGCGATCAACAGCTCAACGGCCTGATCGAGCAACTCAACAGTTCCAACCAGACGGTTGCTCAATCCGAAGCGCAATTTCGTCAGGCGCAGGCACTGGTGCGCAGTGCACGTGGGGCGTTTTATCCGAGTGTCGACCTGAGTCTGGGTAAAACCCGTTCCAGTCAGGGCACCGGCAGCAGCAGTTCGAGCCTGAGCAGTTCGTCCAGCGGTATTCGTGACACCTACAACGCGCAGTTGGGGGTGAGCTGGGAGGCTGACGTCTGGGGCAAGTTGCGCCGTGGACTCGAGGCCGACAAGGCCAGCGCCCAGGCGAGTTTTGCCGATCTGGCGGCCATGCGCCTGAGCCAGCAATCGGAACTGGTGCAGAACTACCTGCAATTGCGCGTGATCGATCAGCAGAAGCGCTTGCTCGAGGCCACCGTTGCCGCCTACGAACGCTCGCTGAAAATGACCCAGAACCAATACCGCGCCGGCGTTTCCGGACGTGACGCGGTCGCGCAGGCGCAAACCCAGCTGAAAAGCACCCAGGCCGATCTGGTCGATCTGATCTGGCAGCGGGCGCAATTCGAGAATGCGATCGCCGTGCTGACCGGGCAGGCGCCAGCGGACTTCAAGATTGCCGAAACCCAGACCATTCCGAACCTGCCGCAGGTGCCGTTGAGCCTGCCGTCGCAATTGCTGGAGCGCCGCCCGGACATTGCCTCGGCCGAGCGCTCGGTGATCGCGGCCAACGCCAATATCGGCGTGGCAAAGGCTGCGTATTACCCGGACCTGTCCCTGAGCCTGAGTGGTGGTTACAGCAGCAGCACCTCCAAAGACCTGATCAGTCTGCCAAACCGCTTCTGGTCGGTGGGACCGAAATTGACGTTGCCGCTGTTCGACGGTGGCATCCGTTCGGCGGAAGTCGACCGCACGGAAGCGGTGTATGACCAGACCGTGGCCAAGTACCGTCAAACCGTGCTCGACGGTTTCCGTGAAGTGGAAAACTATCTGGTGCAGCTGAAGGTGTACGAAGACGAAGCGGCGGTGCGCCAGGAGGCGCTGGACGCGGCCCGTGATTCCTTGCGCCTGACCGAAAACCAGTACAAGGCCGGGCTGATTGCCTACATCGACGTGGTGGTGGTGCAAGCGACAGCATTGAGCAACGAGCGCAGCGTGTTGACCATCCTGCAGAACCGCCTGATCGCCAGCGTGCAATTGATTGCCGCACTGGGCGGGGGTTGGGATGGCCAACTTGATGTATCCGACTCCCGCTGACCTGCAGGGGAATGTATTTTCAACCTGCTGGTATAGGCCGGCCTTCGCCCTGGCGGACGATCAAACAAGCGTTTCATCGGGTTGATGGCAATTTGCTCACTTTGTCAGTGCGTTCTTCAGCGCAATCAGTACAATCGCCGCTTTTGCCCGGCCGAGAAAGGACGCTATACCGTCAGGCTGGCTACGAGAATTTCCATGCTCATCGGTAGTTACTCCTACACCCTGGTTTTCATTTCTTTGTGCGTGGCGATTCTTGCCTCATACACCGCGCTCGACCTGACCGGGCGCATTGCCACCTCAAGGGGCCGAGCCGTGCATTTCTGGACGGCAGGTGGTGCGTTGGCCATGGGCGTTGGCGTCTGGTCGATGCACTTTATCGGCATGCTCGCCTTCAAATTGCCGATCGACCTGGGCTACGACATCGGGATCACCGCGCTTTCGCTGTTGATTGCGGTGCTGTCCTGTGGTTTTGCCCTGTGGCTGGTCAGC
>NZ_QAIU01000579.1:2649-3067 GCF_003061205.1 Pseudomonas sp. HMWF006 | reverse complement strand
TCGGTGCACTGACCATGGGCGCCGGTATCAGTGCCATGCACTACACCGGCATGGCGGCAATGCGCATGACACCGGGGATCGACTACGATCCGACGCTCTTCGGCGCATCGCTGTTGATTGCCGTCGGTGCAAGTGCCGTCGCGCTGTGGATCGCTTTCCGGCTGCGTCAGCATTCGCCCTATGTGCGCCTGATTCGCGCCGGGGCAGCGGTGATCATGGGCATCGCCATCGTCGGCATGCATTACACCGGCATGGCAGCAGCGCAGTTTCCCGAAGGCAGTTTCTGTGGCGCAACGCTCAATGGTCTCAAAGGCAATGGCGTTGACAGCCTGGTACTGATCACCACGCTGGCGGTGCTGTCGATTGCCTTGCTGACGTCGATTCTCGACGCTCGCCTTGAAGCGCGCACCGCCGATCT
>NZ_QAIU01000579.1:1268-2639 GCF_003061205.1 Pseudomonas sp. HMWF006 | reverse complement strand
CGACACCCTGACCAGCCTGCCGAACCGCATGCTGCTGGATGACCGGATCAACCAGGCGATCAAGAAAGTCCATGAGCAGGGCGGTTGCTTTGCCTTGATGTTTATTGACCTGGACGGTTTCAAACCGGTCAACGATGCCTTTGGCCATCACATGGGCGATCAGTTGCTGCGCGAAGTGGGCTTGCGTCTGCGTGAGGATTTGCGCAGCCAGGACACGTTGGCGCGCATTGGCGGCGATGAATTCGTGCTGCTGGTGCGCCTGAGCGAGCCCAATGATGCCTTGAGTCTGGCGGCGCGACAGGTCGGCCTGATCGGGCAGTCGTTCCGCGTCGCCGAGCATGATCTGCAGATTTCTGCCAGCGTCGGTATTGCGCTGTACCCGGGCAATGGTCAGAACGCCCAGGAACTGCTGATGAACGCTGACGCGGCGATGTATCACGCCAAGGGCGGCGGCAAAAACGGCTACAGCTTTTTCGATGCGTCGATGAACAGCAACGCGCGCAAACAGCTGCAATTGTTGCAAGACCTGCGTGCGGCACTCGAACACAACCAGTTCAGCCTGTATTACCAGCCGAAGTTCGACGCCGCCAATGGTCATCCGGTCGGCGCCGAAGCGCTGTTGCGCTGGCAGCATCCGTTGCACGGCATGTTGATGCCGGACAAGTTTATTGATCTGGCCGAGAAAACCGGGGTGATCATCGCCATCGGTGAGTGGGTGCTCAATGAAGCCTGCCGGCAGATGCGCGAATGGTACGTGCTGGGCTACACCGACTGGCGCATCGCGGTGAACCTGTCGGCATTGCAGTTCTGTCACGCCGGGTTGGTGCAGAGCGTGGCCAAGGCCCTGGCTACCCACCATTTGCCGGCCAACAGCCTGACCCTGGAAATCACCGAAACCACGGCGATGAGCGACGCCGACGCAAGCATGACCGTGCTGCAAGAGTTGTCCGACATGGGCGTGGACCTGTCGATCGACGACTTCGGTACCGGTTATTCAAGCCTGATGTACCTCAAACGCCTGCCGGCCAACGAGTTGAAGATTGATCGGGGGTTTGTGCGGGATCTGGAGCATGACAGTGACGATGCCGCGATTGTCTCGGCCATTGTCGCGCTGGGTCAGGCGCTGGGCTTGCGGATCGTCGCCGAGGGCGTGGAGACCGGCGTGCAGCAGGATTTCCTCACGCAGTTGGGGTGTGATTCGTTGCAGGGGTATCTACTGGGGCATCCGATGCCGGCAGAGAAGTTCATGCAGAGCATCGTGAGCGCGGAGAAGCTGGCGGCGCTCTGACGTCACGCTGAGCGTTGTTCAAGACAAACACTGTGGCGAGAGAGCAAGCTTCCTCGCCACAAATGCAATACAACTGCGAAAGT
>NZ_QAIU01000579.1:0-1249 GCF_003061205.1 Pseudomonas sp. HMWF006 | reverse complement strand
TTGGGGGGAAGGTCTGCATGGATAAAGTCATTGTGATCACCGGTGGCGGACGCGGCATCGGCGCAGCCACGGCGCTGCTGGCCGCCGAACAGGGCTATCGGATCTGCATCAACTATCAGTCAGACGAGCAGGCCGCACAAAGCGTACTGGAACAAGTCCGCGCGCTGGGTGCGCAGGCTATTGCGGTGCGCGCCGATGTCAGTATCGAAGACGAGGTGATTGCGCTGTTTCACCGGGTCGATACCGAACTGGGCCGGGTCACCGCGCTGGTGAACAACGCCGGCACCGTCGGGCATAAATCGCGCGTCGATGAAATGTCCGAATTCCGCATTCTGAAAATCATGAAGACCAACGTCCTGGCGCCGATCCTCTGCGCCAAGCACGCGATCCTGCGCATGTCGCCCAAGCATGGCGGGCAGGGCGGCAGCATCGTCAACGTGTCATCCGTGGCTGCACGCCTGGGTTCGCCGAATGAATACGTCGATTACGCGGCGTCCAAAGGTGCGCTCGACTCTTTCACCATCGGTCTGTCCAAGGAAGTGGCGGGCGAGGGGATTCGGGTCAACGCCGTGCGTCCGGGTTACATCTACACCGATTTCCATGCGCTGAGTGGCGATCCGGATCGGGTCAGCAAGCTGGAGTCAGCGATTCCGATGGCCCGGGGCGGGCGGCCGGATGAGGTGGCGGAGGCGATTGTCTGGTTGTTGTCGGACAAGGCTTCGTACGCGACCGGGACGTTTGTTGATCTGGGTGGCGGCCGTTAATTCAACGGTGTCTGGACAGGCCCCATCGCGAACTGGCTCACTCCTGCAGGTGAACGCATTTCAAATGTAGGAGTGAGCCTGCTCGCGATAGCGATAGTTCAAACAACACAGAACTGTCAGAACGACCGCACAATCCGCCCCAGCGTCTCCATCGCCTTCTCCGAGTCCTCGGTCCACGGGCTGCCGTAATTCAACCGGATGCAGTTGCGAAAGCGCTGCGTCGGCGAGAATATCGGCCCCGGCGCAATGCTGATGCCTTGCGCCAATGCCATCTGGAACAACTTCAGCGAATCCATCTGCGGTGGCAATTCCAGCCACAAAAAGTAGCCGCCCGCCGGTTGGCTGACCCGGGTTTGTGCCGGGAAATAGCGAGCAATGGCCGCGAGCATCGCGCTCTGCTGTTCTTCCAGTGCGTAGCGCAGCTTGCGCAAGTGGCGGTCATAGCCGCCATGTTGCAGATAGTCGGCAATCGCCGCCTGTGCCGG
>NZ_QAIU01000578.1:17089-22736 GCF_003061205.1 Pseudomonas sp. HMWF006 | reverse complement strand
GCAACAGGCTGTCGGGGAAGTCCTGGTAACACACCGGACGCAGGAAACGCAGGATTGCCGCGGTGCCCACCGAGGTTGTGCGCGCGTCGGAGGTGGCCGGAAACGGGCCGCCATGCACCATCGCATCGCAGACTTCCACGCCGGTCGGCCAGCCGTTGACCAGCAGGCGGCCGGCCTTGCATTCCAGGGTCGGCAGCAGTGAACGGGCGAGTTCAAGGTCGTCGTCATCCAGCTGCAGGGTCGTTGTCAATTGGCCTTCCAGATGTTCGATCACCCGGCGAATTTCAGCGTCACTGGCGCACTGCACAATCAACGACGCCGCGCCGAACACTTCCGCTTGCAGAGTGTGATCGGTGAGGAAATCGGCAGCATCGGTGACAAATACATGGGCCTGACACGCGTTCGGGCCACCGGCGATCTGACCGCTGGCGGCGATCCGGGCGCGACTGTTTTGCGCCAGTGCATTCACGCCAGCCTTGTACGCACTGCAGATGTCCGGTGTGAGCATGGTCTGTGCCGGGCTGTGCTGAAGGCGCTCGGCAACGCGGCCAACGAAGGCATCCAGCGCCGGCCCCTGGCGCGCAATCACCAGCCCGGGATTGGTGCAGAACTGTCCGGCACCCAGGGTCAGCGAGGCGACAAAGCCTTCGGCCAAGGCCTGCGTGCGTTGGTGCAAGGCCGCCGGAAACAGCAGCACCGGGTTGATCGAACTCATTTCCGCATACACCGGAATCGGCTCGGGCCGTGCCTGCGCGGCCTGAATCAAGGCCAGACCGCCGCTGCGCGAACCGGTGAAGCCGACTGCTTTGATTCGTCGATCACTGACCAGCGCAATGCCCAATTCGCGACCAGAGCCGTATACCAACGAAAACACGCCTTCGGGCAGATCACAGGCTTTAACCGCCCGAGCCACGGCGCGGCCAACCAGTTCGCTGGTGCCGGGATGCGCGCCGTGCGCCTTCACAATTACCGGGCAACCGGCCGCCAGCGCCGACGCCGTGTCCCCGCCGGCTACCGAGAATGCCAGCGGGAAGTTGCTCGCGCCGAACACCGCCACCGGTCCCAACGGGATCTGGCGCTGGCGCAGGTCCGAACGCGGCAACGGTTGACGCTGCGGCTGAGCCGGATCGACCCGCACATCGAGCCATTCACCGGCACGTACGGTGCGGGCGAACATCCGCAACTGCTGACAGGTGCGAGCCCGTTCGCCCAGCAAGCGTGCACGCGGCAGGCCGGTTTCGCTGGTGGCGCGGTCGATCAGTTCATCGCCCAGGCCTTCGATTTCCTCGGCGATGCGCTCAAGAAATTCGCCACGGGCACTCAGGGTCGTCTCGCGATAACGGTCCAGAGCGGCCCAGGCCAGTGCGCAAGCCTGTTCGACATGCTCGGCTGAACCGCCGAAATATGCTGGCTCCAGCGCGGTATCGGTGGCCGGGTCGAGGCCGCGAATGGCGTCGCGATTGCCCGCGACGGTGTGTTGCCCGATCAACATGTGGCCCGTCAGAGTCATGGTGTCTTCCTGATGAATAAGGTGAGGCCTGCCGTGAGGCGCAAGGCGTCACGGCAGACGAGGGCGCCAGGTCAGGCGAAATGCTGCTCGGCCGACCAGTTCTCGTACCAGTGGCGGAACAGCGAATACTGGTTTTCCGCGTAACGCCGCTGGGCGTCGCTCAACGTGTCGGTCTCGTTGAAGTGCAGGGTGTATTCCTTGTCACCGTTGAGCACCATCAGGTGTTTGTAATACAGCACCAGATCGCAGCCCTCGTCGAACGAGGACAGCACCGCCAGCGCCGATTCCAGCTCGCGTGCCTGGCGCCGCGCCTTGGCGTCACCCTTGGCCGCTTGCTTGCTCAGGGCGACCAGTTGCAGCACTTCACGGGGCAAGGCGTTGCCGATACCGGTGATCGCGCCGGTGGCGTTGCAGTTGACGAAACCGTGCACCACCTGGGTGTCGACACCGACCATCAGGGTCACGTCGTCATCCTTGGAGGTGATGTTTTCGGCGGCATACCGCAGGTCGGCACCACCGCCGAACTCTTTGAAGCCGATCAGGTTCGGGTACTCGTGGCGCAGTTCGAAGAACAGCTCGGCGCGGGTGGCGAAGCCGTAGTAAGGGCTGTTGTAGATCACCGCCGGCAGGTTTGGCGCAGCTTGCAGGATTGCCGCGAAGTGGGCTTTTTGCGCCGCGGCCGAAGCACCACGGGACAGCACCCGCGGAATCACCATCAAGCCTTGTGCGCCGACGTTCGCCGCGTGGGCGGCGTGGGACACCGCTTCGCGAGTGTTCACCGCACCGGTGCCGACGATGGTCGGAATTCCTGCCGCGACCAGGCGTGCCACGCCCTCCTGACGCTCGGCTTCGGTGAGCAGCGGCCAGTCGCCCATCGAACCGCAATAGACCACGGCGCTCATGCCGATATCGATCAGCTCGCGACCCTTGGCCACCAGCTTGTCGAAGTCCGGTTTGCGCTGGGCGGTGCACGGGGTCATCAGGGCCGGCATGCAACCGGTGAAGATGTTGTCGCTCATTGTTTTAACTCCTTGGCACATCATTCAAAGGGAGGTGAATAGTCAGCGCGGCGGCTCAGATGCCCCACGCGAACGGGTCTTGTTCGTCGATCAGCAGGGTGCTGTCAGCGGTTATAAAAGCGCGGCCGGTGATGAACGGGCGGATGCGTTCGCCTTCCCATTCGAAGCGGCCTTCGAACTGGCTGCCGGTGATGCTGGCCTGCACCCAGCGCGCGCCGGGTTGCAGCTTGTCGTCGGCGGCCAGGCAGGCGAGTTTGGCGCTGGTGCCGGTGCCGCAGGGCGAGCGGTCGTAGGCCTTGCCCGGGCACATGACAAAGTTGCGGCTGTCGGCGTGGGCATCGTCAGCGAACAGTTCGATGTGGTCGATGAGCGCACCGTCTTCGCCGTGAATGCCTTGTTCTTCGAGGGCTTTGAGCATCGCCCAGGTGTAGGCGGTGAGGTGCTCGACGTTGTCCATGCTCAGGGTCTGGCCGTGCTCGGAGACGAGGAAGAACCAGTTGCCGCCATAGGCAATATCACCGCACACGCGGCCGAAACCGGGCACGTCCACCGATACCTGTTTGCGGTAGCGGTAGGCGGGCACGTTGCCCAGGGTCACGTTGCCGTCGTCATGCAACGTGGCGCTGACCGGGCCGACCGGTGTGTCGATCTTGTGCACGCCAGGCTTGATGTGCCCCAGAAACTGCAACGAGTTGATCAGGCCGATGGTGCCGTGACCGCACATGCCGAGGTAACCGGCGTTGTTGAAAAAAATCACCCCGCACGTGGCGTCCGCCGACACCGGCTCGCAATACAGTGCGCCGACCAGCACGTCGTTGCCGCGGGGTTCGAGCAGGCAGGCGCGGCGCCAGCCATCGTGCTGAGTGCGCAGAGCCTCGCGTTTCTCCACCATGGTGTCGCCGGACAGGGCGGGAAAACCGTGCATCACCAGGCGCGTGGGCTCACCGCCGGTGTGGGAATCAATGACGTGTATGCGTTTCATGAAGGTGTCCCGTTGAGTGATTTCAGTAGGCGCCGGCAGGGCGCGCATGCACGGTGGAAGCGGTGTCGGCGACTTCACTTTCCTCGTCGTCCGCTTCAAGGCGCAGCAAGTGGGCCGGTACGCCGGTGGCGGCGCCCCAGTAGTAAATGCCGGTGGCGCAAGCGGCGACGACGAGGGTGTCGAAAGGGTGGGCGAGGATGCCCAGGCCGCCGAAGGTGCCGAGTTTCGACAGCACGATGGTCACCGCGTAGAAGGCGATCAGCCACGCCGACGAGCGCACCTGACGGCTCAGGCTCAGGTGCGCGGTTGGCACGAAACGAGCGCACAGCAAGTAGACGACGAACATCAGAATCTGCAGGCCGAGCAGCCACGACACGGTGTTCCAGCCGGACCAGTAGACGATCAGCGCGGCGATGATGAACGACACCGGCCCGAGCACGCCCATGCACTTGACCCGGAAGGGACGCGGCATGTCCGGCGCGCTGCGGCGCAACGCGGCGACCGACACCGGGGCCACGGCGTAGCTCAACACCAGGGCAGCGGAAACCACGTTGATCAGCGCTTCCCACGACGGGAACGGCAGGGTCCAGAACACCGACAGGGCGAAGGTCAGCCACAGCGCCGGACGCGGGATGCCGGACTTCTCGTCGATGTGGGTAAAAATCTTGAAGAAGGTGCCGGTCTGCGCCCAGCCGTAGATCACGCGCGGGGTAGCGTTCATATAAATGTTGCCGCAACCGCTCGGCGAGATCACCGCGTCGGCCACCACCAGATACGCCAGCCAGCCCACACCCAGTGCCAGGGCGATGTCGCGGTATGGCAGGGCGAATGCCTTGTTGATGCCGGCCCAGCCGTCGGCGAGCATTTCCGTTGGAATGCCGCCGAGGAACGCGGTTTGCAGCAATACGTAAATGGCGGTCGACAACAGCACCGAGAGGATCAGCGCAATCGGAATGGTGCGCTGGGGATTCTTCACTTCGCTGGCCACCGAGATGATCGGTGTCAGGCCCAGGTAAGCAAAGATCACCCCGCCTGCCGACACCGCCATCTCGATGCCCGACAGGCCGAACGGCGCGAAACCGTGAATCTGAAAGTTTTCCGGTTTGAAGAAGGTGAACAGCACCCCGATCACCAGCAGCGGCACGATGAACTTGAACACGCTGACCAGGTTGTTGGCCTTGGCGAAGGTCTTCACGCTGCGGTAGTTGAGCAGGAAAAACACGCAGAGCAGGGCGAACTGCACCAGCCAGCCGAGGATCGTCGGATCGCCGCTGCCCGCTTTGGTCAGGCCGGGAAACCACGCCGCGGCGTATTGGCGCGAGGCAACCACTTCAATCGCCACCAGACTGGAAAACGCGATCAGGGTGATGAAACCCATCAGGTAACCGAGCAGTGGCCCGTGGGAGTAAACCGGGTAGCGCACCACGCCGCCGGCACGGGGCAATGCCGCGCCCAATTCGCAGTAAACGATACCCAGCAACAACACGGCGAACCCGCCCAGCAGCCAGGAAAAAATCCCCGCTGGGCCGGCAATGGCCGACACATGACTGGCCGCGAACAACCAGCCGGAACCGAAGATCGCACCGAGCCCGATAAATGTGAGGTCGATCAATGAAAGCTGTTTTTTGAACTTGCCTTGGCCTGACATGGCATCGCCTTCTTGTGAGTTATTGGATAGGCAGTTGTGTCACTGGGACGGCCAGACTTTGAACTGATCGACCTTGCGGCGATTGATGTTTTGCACCGGGTTGGATGACGAAATCGGCACAGTCGCGCAGAGCAACGCTGCTGCTCGACAGGCTTTCGGCGATGCTGCAATCTGCGTGCGAACGCCTTGGGCGAGCACTGGCCTGAAGCACCAACGGGGGAGAACTCTTCGATGCAGAGTGCGTTTTCGATGTTGTCGCAAGGCCGCCCGCAAACCCTGGAAGAACTGGTAGCCGGCGCCGCGCTGCTGTTGCCGATGCTCGACGTGATCCCCAGTGCGGCGATTTTCATCAAGGATCTGCAGGCGCGTTATGTCCTCGCCAATCGCACATTGGTGCAGCGCTGTGGCTTGAAGGATTTACGCCCGTTGCTGGGGAAAACCAGCGAGCAGGTGTTCCCCGCGCAACTCGGGCCGGGGTACACCGAGCA
>NZ_QAIU01000578.1:12269-17079 GCF_003061205.1 Pseudomonas sp. HMWF006 | reverse complement strand
AATCGCCGCGTCACGTTGGGCGAACTGACGCGAATCGCCGGTATTTCGGTGGCGCAACTGGAGCGCTACTGCAAGCGCGTCTTTCACCTGACGCCACGACAGATGATTCAGAAGGTGCGCCTGGAACACGCCCATCGCTTGCTGCACACCGATTTGCCGATCACCGACGTCGCGCTGCAATGCGGTTACACCGACCACAGTGCCTTCACCCGCCAGTTCAAGGCCTCCACCGGCTTCACCCCCCGCGAATATCGCCAGGCGACATCGCGCTGAGATCATCGCCTGCGTTCCCATGCAGCCCCAACCGTAAGAAATCCAACCTGTGGTGAGGGGATTTATCCCCGCTGGGCTGCGCAGCAGCCCCAAAACCTGCCCACTCATTCCTTCAGGCATACCGAGTATTCAGATTTACGACTGCTGCGCAGCCGAACGGGGATAAATCCCCTCGCCACAGGTGCTTGCCTGACTTCAGGTCAGCCCGCTCAGAGCAGGACCGTCAGCCAGGCGGAAAGCAGCAGCAACAGCGCCAATACCGCATTCATGCGCTTGAACGCCTGTGGGCTGCCGAACAGCCGTGCACTGCCGACGCCAAGCAGCGCCCAGAACGTCATGCAGGGCAACGACACCAGCAGAAATGCCAGCGACAGCACCAGCAAGCGCACGGTCTTGTCACCACCACCGACAAACACACTGACCACTGCCACGGCCATCATCCACACCTTGGGATTGACCAGTTGCAACATCGCCGCACCGAGTACGCTGAACCCTTCATCTTGTGCTTCGGTCGAGTCCAGGGCCGGGGGCGCACTGCGGAAGATCTGCCACGCCAGCCAGCTCAACCAGAGCACGCCCGCCCAGGCCATGGCTTGTTGGACGCGGGGCAAACGCGACAGGGTTTCGCCGGCGCCGAGCCCGACCACCAACACGATCAATGCCGCCGCCGCGCAGGCCCCGAAAATGATCGGCAATGTTGCGCTCAGTCCCCGACGCGAACTGTGGCTCAACACCAGAATATTGGTCGGCCCCGGAGTGATCGAAGCCACGAAAGCAAACAGTAGAAAGGGCAGCAATGACGCCATGATTCGGATTCCTGAATGTGAACACAGGTCTCCATGATCGTCAGCTGGCGTGCGTCAGTCTGGAAGGTTTGAGCAGCGCTTGCGGTAGTCCGCTGGCGTCAGTTGGTAGGCGCGCTTGAACCAGCGGCCCAGGTGGCTTTGATCGGCGAAGCCGAGCACGCTGGCGACCTGCGCCGGCGACTCGCCACGGGCCAGCAACTGACGCGCCTTGGCCAGGCGCAACTGGATCAGATAAGCGTGCGGCGCCAGCCCAAAAGCGGCCTTGAAGGCGCGGGTCAAACGGAAGCGATCGACCTTGCAGGCGTTGGCCAGTTGATCCAGGCCGATATCATCAAAGGCGTGAGCATGCAGGTAATCCCGGGCCACTTGGGCCACCAGCGGCAGGCGCGGATCGAAATCCTGGCGCTTGCGCCAGTCGAGATGGCGGGTGAGCGAAGCCAACAGGCTGTCGATGGCTGTCTGGCGGACGATGCGCAAGTCGCCGTCATGCAGGGCGTGGAAGGCCTGATTGATCGCCGTGGACAGGCGCGGGTCCTGGCTCAAGGTATCGGCAAAACCGGGTTGAGTGTTGGCCGGGGCGTCTTCGAACAACGCGTGCAGTTCGCGCTCCAGCCAGTGCGGATCAAGGTACAGCATCGAATAGGTGAACCCGTCGTCCGTGGGGGCCTGACCGTCGTGGATTTCCCCCGGTTCCAGCAAAAAGACCTGGCCCGGCGTACTGCGGTGGCGCACGCGGCGGCAATTGAATTGCTGCACACCTTGCTCGGTCACGCCGACCAGAAAACTGTCATGCCAGTGCGGGTCATAGGCATGCCCCTGAAAATGGGCACGAATCGATTCAATCCCGGTGTCGACATCCTGGGACAGCTCGATCCAGTTGCGTTTATCCACGGCAGGCTCCAGAGATCAGCATGAACGGTGCGGCCCGATAAAATACCGCGCAATGACGACCGGCGTTTAGAAGATTTGTGCAGGTCGACAACGGCGAACGGCTAGACTCGGCAGACTGACGACCTCCTTGCGACAGGTAAAACGCAATGCGCAAAACACGTTTGCCCCGATGCCGCAGGTGGGTCTTGCCGACCCTGATCATCGTCAGCCTGGCGCTGGGCACGGGGTGTTCCAGCCGCAAACACTATCCACCTTCGGGCATCGGCGACAGTTGCTACGCCAAAGCGGTGCCGACGGTGGGCGAAGGCGGTCTGGCGTGGGGTTCGAGCCTGAATATGGCGCGGCAGAAGTCGATGAACAATTGCATCCGGTATGCCGGGCGTTCCGGTGGCACTCCGGACACCTGTCAGGTGGTGCTGGCCAAGTGCAGGTAGGGCATTGACATGATTGCTAAAGGCAAATATATAGTTGCCTTAGGCAATCATTCGAGCATGGGTCATGTCCAGCACCGATCTGTTCCAGCACGCCGACATCGTGCGCAGTTTCAACCGCTTCTATACCCAGCAGATCGGCGTGCTGCAGGAGCATCTGCTGCAGAGCGAATACTCGCTGACCGAGCTGCGCATCCTTTATGAACTGGCTTCGCGTGGTGACCTGACCAGCGCCGACCTGCGCCAGATGCTGAGCCTGGATGCCGGCTACATGAGCCGCCTGATCAGCGGTTTCGAGAAGAAGGGCCTGATCCAGAAAGTCCCTTCGCCCACCGATGCCCGCGCAGCTCTACTGCACCTCACCGAGCTGGGCCGGGAAATCCTCGTCCCCCTCGAACAAGCTTCCCGCGAACAAGTGGTCGCCATGCTTCAGCGCCTGACCGAGCCGCAGCAACAACAATTGCTCGGCGCCATGACACTGATCCAGACGCTTTTGCAGAACCACCCGGACTCGACCTACGTGCTGCGTGATCCGCAACCCGGCGACATGGGCACGGTGATGCAGCAGCAGGCCGCCCTCTATAGCCGTGAGTACGGCTGGAACTCGGAATTCGAAGCGTTGGTGGCCGAGGTCATCGCGAAATACCTGCGTGACTTCGACCCGGCTTGCGAGCGCTGCTGGATCGCCGAGAAGGACGGCAAGGTTATCGGCTCGGTATTCGTCGTGCGACAGGATGAAACCACCGCGAAACTGCGCATGCTCTACGTTGACGCCAGTGCCCGGGGACTGGGCATCGGCCGTCGCCTGGTTGATGAGTGCCTGCGCTTTGCCCGGCAGATCGGTTACACACGAATGACCCTGTGGACTACCAGCAACCTGACGGCGGCGCGCCAGATTTATCAGAAGGCGGGGTTTGAATTGGTGGAAGAGGAGGCGGTCAATCGTTTCGGCAAGGCACTGGTCAGCCAGACGTGGGCACGTGATTTGTAGGGGCCGATGGCAAACAGCCTGACCGTTCAGGTCGCTTGCGCGACGATGGCCATGTCCGGTTTCAAGCGACGATGGCCGTACAGCGCAACGCCGAGCACGATCAGGCCGGCGACCAGCGCGACGATCGCCCCCTGGCGGGCGCCGAACTCATCCACGACTTGACCTGTTGCCGCTGCGCCCAGCGCGACGCCCACGCCAAGCCCTGAAATCAACCAGGTCAATGCTTCGGTCAGACGCTCGGGCGCAACCATCTGTTCGGCAAGGGTCATTGCCACGATCAGGGTCGGGGCAAAAAACACCCCTGCAACCAGTACGGCCAGTGACAACCCGAGCACATTGCTGGCCCATAACAACGGCACAGTCGTGATGGCCGTCGCCAACCCGCACAGTAGAAACAGGCGTGATAAAGGCACTTGCAGTTTCATCGCCCCGAACGTCAGGCCGGCGACGCAGGAACCCAGGGCATATGCCGACAACACGATACTGGCGGCGACGGGCTGGCCTTGAGACTGGGCAAAGGCCACGCTGACCACATCAATGGTGCCGACAATCATGCCCATGGCCACCATCAACAGTGCAAGGATGCGAATGCCACCCACGCGAATCATCGACGTCTGTGGCACCCCGGAGGTCGCCCGAACGGGTGGTTCGCTACCCCGCTGGCTGACGAAGGCATATACCCCGATGGCCAGCAACAACGCTGTCACCAGTGGTCCAGCCTCGGGAAACAGCGCCACACTCAGACCCACCGCCAGTGGCGGGCCGACAATAAAAGTGACTTCGTCCAGCACCGATTCCAGGGCGTAGGCAGTGTTCAGTTTCGCTGTGCCGCGGTAAATCAGTGTCCAGCGCGCCCGGGACATCGCGGACATGCTGGGCATGAAGCCCGACATTACGGCACCCACGAACAGGGTCCAGTCCGGCAACTGCCAGTAGGCACAGGCCGGCAGTGCAAGCAGGCCGGCGCAACTGATTGCTGCAGCGCCCGGGAGTACCTGGCGTTGCCCGAAGCGGTCGACCAGCCGCGAGATCTGTGGCGCCAGCACCGCGAGCGTCAGGGCGAACGTGGCCGCCACGGCGCCCGCCAGCGCGTAATTGTCCCGCATCATCGCCAGCATGGTGATGATGCCGATACCGGCCATGGCCAGCGGAAAACGGGCCACCAGACCCGCCAGGGCAAAACCGTGAGTGCCAGGTTGGGTGAACAGTTCACGGTAAGACTTGACCATCAGCGCACACTCTCCTGGGCCGATTGACTTGCCTGCAATGGCTTCAGCGCTGAAAATGCATACGCTGCGTATGTGAGGGAATTTATTGACGTACGCGACGTATGTCAAATGATTTGAGGAGTGCCTGATGGTTCGTCGAAACCGTGCCGAAATGATCGAAGATACCCGTGCCAGGTTGCTTGCGGCCGG
>NZ_QAIU01000578.1:770-12259 GCF_003061205.1 Pseudomonas sp. HMWF006 | reverse complement strand
GCCGGAGCCGGACTGACGCGGGGGGCGCTTTATCACCACTTCGGTGACAAAAAAGGCTTGCTGGCGGCGGTGGTGGAGCAGATCGACGCCGAGATGGAGGCGCGCCTCTCGGCGATTTCCGATGCCGCGCCCGATCAATGGGAAGGTTTTTGGGGACGCTGCCGGGCGTTTCTGCAAATGGCCCAGGAAAAAGATATTCAGCGCATCGTCTTACAGGAAGCGCCCGCCGTGCTCGGGGCGGTGTCGGTGGAAGAGCAACAGCATTGCATCGCCTCGATGCGCGACATTCTGCGACGCTTGCAACTCAAGGGCGTGGTGCGCGAGTTGGACGCGGAGGCGTTGGCACGCCTGGTTTACGGTGCGCTGACCGAGGCTTCGCTGTGGATTGCGAGGGCCGAAGAGGGGACGGAACGCCTGACCCAGTCACTGCAGACACTGGAGTTGATGTTGCAAGGGGTTCGTGTCGATCCCGACCGCTAACGGGCGGTACTGCCAGAACCGATCCTCTCGATGTGACGCAAGGTCACTCGAGAGAGAAAACACTTCCCTGACCTCCGTCATCAGGCTGACAAGTCTGTCGGCCCTTCGCCAAACCCTTCGCTCATTTGCCTGACGGCCGTCACTGCCGAGTACGACTGTGGGTGAGTCGATAGAGCAATTGCGCTGCTGCACCCCGAGGGGTGATTGTTTTAACGAAAGTTCTGGAGTTTATTCGGCGGGCGAAGTATGAGCGCGCGCGAACATTATTGGGCGAGTGCGGAAACAAATTTAGTTACATATTGGAAATAAAAAGAAATATTTGTTTTTTAGCGAAAATGAGATTTTGTGCTTCTGCGTAATGTAATAATTTGAAATAACTACAGATTGGACAATAATCCTGCTCGCCATTAACTTCGCCGCGACTTCGAAGTTCACTAAGTTGTATGAAAAGTGTGGAAATCACGATGTCGATGCCGCGGGCTTTAATGCTCGATTTTGTACCGAATAGTTAAACTAACCGCTTCGTTAATCGAGCGCTTTGTTGCAGTAAATATTTGGTCGATAGCCTCGTTGTTAAAGGTGGCAGGACAATTTAGTTGCTCTCTTAGTCTTTTGCGTCGAACTTTGATAAGGAATATCAGGCATGACGAAAGCTCCCATCCAAGGTGTCCTACCGGTCGCCATTCTTCCCTACAACACTGACCTTTCTCTGGACACTTCGGCCCTGCGTCTGCAAATCGAACACATCTTGCACACGGGGTGCGACGGCGTAGTCATCGGGCAGATTTCCGAGGTCTCGCGCCTGACGGCCGGCGAGCGTTTCAAACTCGCAGAATTGATCGCTGAACAAACCGGTGATAAGGGCCTGGCAATCATGAGCACGGGGGGTGAAAGTATCGCCCAGGCCGTGGAATACTCTTGCCAGGCCGAGCAGGCGGGTTGTGATGCACTGCTGGTCATGCACCCGTCAATGTGGGCGCTCGATGACGAACAGATGTATGTGTATTTCGCCAATGTGATCGAAAGCGTGCGCATTCCGGTGCTGGTGCATCATGCCAAGTCGCTGGCCAAACGGCCGATGTCGATCGCGGTTCAGGCGCGTTTGCTCGAGACCTTCGGCCCGCAAAAAGTGCAGTTCAAGCCGGAGTCTGCGCCAACCGCCCCGAAAGTGTCGCTGCTGCGTGACGCGACTGCGGGTCAGGCACGTATTTTCGAAGGTGACGGCGGCATGATGCTCGTCGACACCTATCAACGCGGGCTGGCGGGCGTGATTCCGGCCACGGAAATCGCCGAAATCACCGTGGCGCTGTGGAACGCATTGAAAGTTGGCGATGACAAACTCGCCAGAGCCATCGGCTACCCGCTGTCCTATTTGATGTGCCATATGATGGCCAGTATCGACTGTTACTTGCAGTTGTCGAAGCACCTGCTAAAACGTCGTCGATTGATGAGTAACACATTGATCCGCCCACCAGTGGATTTCAGCATGGACCCGGAAACCCTTCGCGAAGTCGAAAAGGTTTATGACCAATTACTTGAATTCGTCACCCAGTAATAAGGAAGTTACTCATGAAGCGTTTTGGTTTTTCTATTCAGTTGACCAGTAAAGAAGCCGTTGAGTTGTATAAGAAGTTGCATCGTCAAGTGCCGGAGCAAATTGCCGGCGACCACGGTGTACTTCGCGAAATTGGTCTGCAACGCATGTCGATTTACCTGTTGCCGCCGAACACACTGTTCATGCAGGTTGAAGCCCACGAGCAATTCGACCCGCTGCGTGACTTCAGCCATGCCTTGTCTTTCCACCCGGCGGTGCAGGCATGGGATGACCAGATGCACGGCGAACAGAATCCGCTGTTGAAGCGCATTGCCGGTAACGACACCGAACTCAACTGGTGGCGTCTGGAGCAGGTCTACGACTGGACCGTCGATACGGCAGGCAACCAAAAATGACCGATCGGAGACAGTCATTCGCGTTAATGGATTGCCCCTTCCGTGACGGCGGGTTCCAGACCGACTGGCGGTTTTCCGATGCCATGGCCCGGCAGTACTTCGGTACTTGCCTGGCCACCGGCGTGGACATCGTCGAACTGGGTTACCTGAACCTCGATCCGGGTGCCACTACTTCATATACCGGTTCTTACAAGGCGTTGCCCGAGTCTTTGACGGCGCAGCAACGCGAACTGATAAACCCCGGCTCGATGAAAGTGACGGTGATGATCGACGCCGGGCAAATCGTCGGACAATCGCCACAGGCGGCTGCCCGGCTGATAGTGGCGGCCGTTAGGCGCACACCGTTCCGCATTGATATTTTGCGCATCGCCGCCAAGAGCAATGAGGTGCAAGCGAGTCTGGCGCTGGCGCAGGCGCTGGCCGGGCATGGACTGGAAGTGATGCTCAATCTGATGCAGATCGGTGAGTTGCCGGCGGATGAGCTGGCGCGGATCCTGCGCCGTCTCGACGGCGAGCCGATTGCCGCGCTGTATTTTGCCGACAGTTTCGGGCGCCTGTTGCCGGATCAGGTTCACCGCTTGTTCCGGCAGGCGGCAGAGATGACGGCCTTGCCACTGGGCTTTCACGCCCATGACAACTACGGGCTGGCCGTGGCGAACACGCACGCAGCGCTCGGGGCAGGGGCCAGGTTTGCCGACGGCACCTTCGCCGGTTTGGGCCGGGGTGCAGGGAACGCGCCTACCGAGACCCTGGCACTGCTCAAGTCTGAAGCGCACGCGATGGACGCCTGCGAGCGTTTTCTGGCCGAGCATATCGAGCCGTTGCGAGCGGTGGCGAACTGGGGGTATTCACCGACCTATCGCTGCCAGGCGCGCCACAATGTTCATCCGACTTACGCGCAGAAACTGTTCGAAGGCGCGCCACTGACGTGCCTCGAACGCAACGACATCATCGGCAGGATTGCCGGGCATGTCGGCTCGCACAAATTCGATCTGAACATTCTCAACCAATACACGTGAGCACAGGACAGGCTTATGACCACGTTCAAGCTTGGCGATGTGATGGCGGGCAAGAAGCTGGTGTTCTTCGATTGCGACGGCGTATTGCTCGACTCCAATGGCGTGAAGCTGGCGGCTGTCGATCATGCGCTGGCGCATTATCCGCAGGCGCTGCGCGACCGCTGCAAGGAAAGCTTCAGGCTCAACTTCGGGCGTGCGCGACACTGGCACTTCGAGGCGTTCGAGCGCCTGATCGCCCCTCGCGGGCCGGCCGCCAGAGACTTCGTGGCGGCGAGCATTGCACGTTATGAAGACTACTTGCGCAGCCATTACCGCTGTTCTGCGGTGGTCGCCGGAGCACCGCAGTTACTGGCGTTGCTGCAAGAGCAGGGCGTGACCTGTTTCGTAGTGAGCGGCGGCAAGGAAGAGGAAATTACCGAGGCGTTGGGTGTCAGTGGGATTGATCGCTACATGGCGCGCATTATCGGTTCGCCGACCGCCAAGATGGCCGCGATCAACGCCTTGCTCGAACAGCATGATTGCGCGGCAGCGCAGGCAGTGTTTCTCGGCGACGCGATTGCTGATGCCGAGGCCGCCATCGCCTGCAAAGTGCCTTTCATCTTTGTCAGCGGTCATGCCCTGGTTGACCGTTCTACCCTGAGTGCCCGATGGCCTGCGGGTCATTGTGCGGTTGAGGTGCCTGATCTGCGGCCGGACAACCCGGTTGTGCATTTCGGTGCAGCCTGTCAGACAGTCAAGGAGGATTATTGAATATGAACACCCGCAAACCGCTAAGGATCGCCATCACTGGCGTCAGTCGAGGGTTGGGCAAAGCCCTGAGTCATGCGCTGGCTTCGCGCGGGCATCAGGTCTACGGATGCCAGTTGGCCGTTGACGCAACAACCGGCGCACAGGGCAATCCGGTGCTGTTCAACGCGTCGGTCACCGAGCCAGGCGAGATGCAGCAGTTCGCCCACGCGGTCGGTCGCGAAGGCCCGGTGGACATCGTTGTCTGCAACGCCGGCGTGATCACCGAGCGCAAGCCGGCATGGGAAATCGCCGTGGAGGACTGGCAGCGCGTAATGGACGTCAATGTGCTCGGCGTGGTGAATACCCTGCACGCGTTCCTGCCTGCGATGCTCGACCGCCGGCAGGGTCTGTTTATCGCCATCAGTTCGGGTTGGGGACGCTCGGCCTCCTGGGGCCTGGGCCCGTACTGTGCCAGCAAATTCGCGGTCGAAGGGCTGATCGGCTCGCTCATCGCCGACTTGCCCGAAGGGGTGGGCGCCGTTGCCCTCGATCCGGGCAATGGGGTGAACACCCAGATGCTGTCCATGTGTCTGCCGGATGAACACGAGCAATACATCTCGCCAGAAAACTGGGCAGAACATGCGGCCGATTACATCGTCGAGCATCTGTATCGGAAGAACATTTCCGGCAGCTGCACGGTTCCGCATCCAGGCCTCTGACGGCCGGCTTCTTACAGGTACGTAGATCATGCTGACAAAAAACGGGTTGTTGTAACCGGTGGCGGTCGCGATTTCGGCCAGGCCGTGTCGGTCTGGCTGGCGCGTGAAGGTGCTCATGTCGATTTGTGTGCGCGCCAGTTGGCCAGCGCTCAGGCAACGTGCGAGATCATTCAGGGCGAGGGCGGTTCTGCCCGCGCCTACCAGTGTGATATCGCCGACGCGGCATCGGTACGCGCCTTCGCCCAGAGCCTGCAGGCAGACGAGCGTCCGATCGACATCCTCGTGCTCAGTGCGGCGCAGTGGCTCGAAGGGATGCTGGGCGAGGCTGACAGCGACGAAGAAATCACCTCGACCATCAACTCCGGCCTGACCGGCTCGATCACCCTGACCCGGGCGCTGTTACCGAGCCTGCGGCGCTCGGATGCCGCTGACATCATGGCAATGGTGTCGGTCTGTGGCGTCCCGCAATTCACCCAGTCCATCGCCCACCCGGCGTTCTTTGCCGCCAAGCATGGCCTGAGCGGTTTTTGCCAGAACATGGCGCATCATCTGGCCAGCGAGCAGATCCGCGTTACCGGGTTCTATCCGCCGGATTTTGAAGTGACCGGGCTGGATGAAACGGTCGACCCTCGCGGCAAGTTGCTCAACGGCCGTTCGATCTGGGAAACCATGCGCTTTGTGCTGACCCAGCCGCGCAGCTGTCACATCGACGCGGTGCATTTCCGCGGCCCGACCCGAGAGAGCCTGCAATGATGCGCATGGCCCCAGCGCGCAGGCAGGCAGCGACGGGTTTTCGCTTGGCCGTCGATGACGCGCAACTGCAGCAGACGATGCCAGCCAACATCGCCGCCGGCTTTTTTGCGGCGCACTGCCACCCGGCGGCGTTCTACGATAAATGCGTGCAGCATCTGGCGGTCAGCAGCCTGGCCCCGGATCTGGCGTTCGATGGACGGCAACTGGCTTCACTCAATCAGTTGCCGGCCGACGACGGGCGCGGCTGGGTGGTGCGCCCGGCAGTGTCGCCGTGCTCGCGGGGCTCGGCGGTGCTGGTGTGGGGCGAGGGCATCAGTGCCAGCGAGGCGGCTGCACTGTTGCGCGAGTCGCCGGGGCCGTTCCAGATTCATGTGCACGAACAGGGTTACCCGGTATTCATCAACGGTGTGTTCGACGCTGGCCGGTTCGAGGTCAGTGATGTCTGGCGCTGCCACACCCAGGACCTGGACGGGCGACGGCACCTCACCGCCGTCACCAGCCTGAGCCTGGCGGCATTACCCGTCGAGCTGGTACCGCGCCTGGCAACGCTGGCCAGTCAATTGGGTATGGTGCACGGGCCGTTGCACGCCGAAGTACTGATCACACCCGCCGGCCCGCGCCTGGTCAAGCTGTCGCCACGCCTGGCGAGCACCCCCTTGCCAGAGCTGTGCCGTCTGGGTGGCTGGCCCAGCCAGGAGGAGGTGTGGCAACAATGGCCGGGGCATCGGCAGGCAACCCGGTCGCCGGCAGCGGCGGTGGCGGATTACTCGTTTCTGATTACCCGCCCAGGGCGCATCAAGGCCCTGCGCTTCGATCGCGAAGTCCGTGCGCTGGCGAGTTTCAGTCACTACTTCGCCGAGCCGTTGCTGGGGCAGCACGTGGCGATGACCACCGACGGCACCACTTACGGCTGTACGGTGTTTTTACGCAATCCTGACGCCGCCGCGCTCGACGAAGACATCGCCAGGCTTCAGGCGCTCAACCGCCAGGGTGCCTTTGAGTTCGAGTAACGCTTAGCCGAACCGGCAATACCTATAAAAAACGCCCAGGGGCTGTCGTCGTGCGATGACCTTCCTGCGGCCTCGCTCAGCCTGAAATTCTGTAGAAAGGGAGTTCACATGAGTTTTGCAACCGATTTGACCAGAAGCCCTTGCAAGCAAAAAATCCATGACGTGGTGGGCATCGGTTTCGGCCCCTCGAACATTTCGCTCGCCATTGCCTTGCTGGAAATGGCCCCAGAACTGGAGGTCGCTTTCGTCGACAGTGCGCCCGGCTTCGGTTGGCACAAGGGCATGCTGTTCAAGAACGCGACCATGCAGGTGTCCTTTCTCAAGGATCTTGCCAGTTTTCGCAATCCGCGCAGCCATTTCACCTTCGTCAATTACTTGCACACCAAGGGGCGCATCGCTGCATTCTCGAATAAAAAAGACTTCTTTCCGGGGCGCCTGGAGTTCCACGATTACCTGAGCTGGTGCGCGGCAGAGTTCAGCGATCAGGTGTTCTACGGCCACCGGGTGGTCAATATCAGTGAAGGTGGTGTGGACGGCGACGGTTCACCGTTGTTCAGGGTCGAGATGCAGGTCGGCGACACCACGACTTCGCTACTCGCGCGTTCGCTGGTGCATTCGCTGGGCCTTGAGCCACAGTTGCCGGGTAACGTTCAGGCCGGTGAGCGCATCACCCACGTTCATCATTTGCTGGCGCACCTGCAAGACACACCGCTGAAACCCGACGGCCACTGCGTTGTGGTGGGCGGAGGGCAGAGCGCGGCTGAAGCGGTGGAATATCTGCTGGAGACGCATCCGGCAATGCGCGTGACGGCGATCATGGCGCGCTACGGTTACACGCCGGCCGATGACAGCCCGTTCGTCAACGAAATCTTCAATGCCGACGTGGTCGATGATTTCCATGCGGCCGCGCCGCATGTACGCAAACATATTCTGCGCACGCACGCATCCACCAATTACTCCGCGGTGGACATGGCGCTGATCGAAAAGCTCTACCGCAACTGGTATGACGATGAGGTCAGCGGTCAGCAGCGCCTGGTGCTCGAACGCATGAGCCGGCTGCAGTCGGCGCAGGTCCAGGACACGCAGGTGCAGGTGACGTTTGCCCGGCAGATGAGTAACGAGGTGCAGACTCTCGCTTGCGATTACCTGGTGTGCGCCACGGGGTTTCGGCCACGCAGCATTGCCAGCGTGTTGAGCCCGGCACTGGCGGCCCGGTTGATCCGCGATGAGGGCATGACCCGCGTTTCGCGTCATTACCGCCTGGCCTTTCAGGGCGACGCCGCGCCGCTGCTGTACTCCACCGGCGTTGCCGAAGATTCCCATGGGCTGAGCGCCACGCTGATTTCCAACATGGCCATTCGGGCCGGAGAGATCGTTGACGACCTCAAAGTCGCGCTGAAGCGGAGGCACTATGAGCAAGCCATTTGATGTGATCATCGTCGGTGCCGGCATCATCGGGGCGACGTGCTTCCAGGTCCTGAGCCAGGCCGGCCAGCGCTGTCTGTTGCTTGATGACAGGCAACTGGGCAGCGGCGTGACAGGGGCGTCCGGTTGCATCGTGCGGGTGGCGCACGCCTCGTTGCAGGCGACCCGTGCTGCAGCGCAGGGTTACCACTTTTACCGGCGTCTGGCACAGGACTCCCAAAGCCAGGTGCCCTTTGCGCAGACCGGTTATCTGCACTTCGCCGAGCCGCATGCCCTGGCGCAAATGCAAGGCTGGCTCGAGCAGGAAGACATTGAAGCGCAACTGCTCGATGCTGCGGCCCTGGCAAAGCGCTATCCGGACTTGCCGATCGCCGCCGGGCAGGCCTTGTTCGAACCCCGGTCGGGCTATATGGAAGCCAGGCCAACGCTGCACTATCTGGTGCGCTCGGCCATCGAGCAGGGCGGCGTGTACCACGATGCGGTGCAGGTTCAGGCGATCCGCGTCGACGCTGCGAGCCGGCGGGCTGTCGGTGTACTGACCTCCAATGGCAACTACGATGCGACCCGGGTCATCGTTGCGATGGGCAATGGCACCAGCGAGTTTCTCATCCGCCAGTTCGGTCATTCGTTCGGCCTCTGGAACCAGCACATCCAGGTCACCCGCTTCAAGGGCGCGGCCGCGCTGCCGACGGCGCCCTGTTTCATCGACGACACCCACCAGCTCAACGGGCGCTGGTGCCCGCTGACCGGGGGCTTCTATGTCGGTTACCCCACCGGGCAGCGAGTGCCGGCCAGTCAGGGCTATGCGGCGCTGGACCAGCGTCACGCGCAATTGACCCGCGAGCAGGGCCAATCCCGGTTCCCCTGGTTGCAGACGGCGTCGGTGGCCGGCGCGTTATGTCACAGCGACTGCTACAGCGAACAACCGATCGGATTGATTGGCGAGCAACCCGGCCTGCCAGGCGGCGTACTGGTGGCCTCCGGCTTCAGTGGCGGTGGTTTCAAGATGGCCCCTTACGTCGCCATGCAACTGGCCGACGCCATTACTCAGGGATAGAGAGACAGCACAATGAAAAAAATCAATATGTTTTCCCCGGCCAAGCGTTTCTACAACGTTGATTCGCGCGTCGTCGAGTTGCCGGGAACCGCGCTCAATCTGATGGGCTGCACATTGGCCCCGGGCCAGGAAAGCCAGCCGCACAACCATTTCGAAGATGAACTGTTCATCTTCACCGAAGGGCACGGTCTGGTCCGGACCGCGCAGGAAACCCTTGAGGTCAACGCCGGCGATGCGGTGCATTGCGCGCGATTCGAGTCGCACACCATCCGCAACCTGAGTGATCGCCAGCCGCTGCACTTTCACTCGCTGTATTGGGACGCGGGACAGTTGCAACCGAGCGAAGCGGAGCCGCCTGTGGACACTCTGATTTTTTCCACGCCGCCCACGCCCAACGGGGATTTGCATCTGGGCCACCTGTCGGGGCCCTACATCGCCGGCGATGTGCTCAAGCGCGTGTTGAGCAACAGCGGCGCCAAGGTCTTTTATGGCAGTGGCCGTGACGACAATCAGACGTACGTGCTGACGTGCGCAGCCAAGGAAAACACCTCGCCCAAGGCCTGCGCCGACCATTATGCCCAGGCGATTCGCGAGACCTGGCAGGGCTTTGGCATCGACATGGACCTGTTCATCACACCGGACAACCAAGGCGAATACGCCGATTTTGCGCATCATTACTTGCAGCGCCTGCACGATCAGGGCCTGATTTACGCCAAGGACACCCCGGTGTTCGTCGATGACCAAGGCAATGCGCTGCACGAAGCCTTTCTCAACGGCGGCTGCCCGCACTGTGGCGAAAGCAGCGACGGTAATGCCTGCGAAGCCTGCGGCCAGCCGAACCAATGCACCGACCTGACCCAGCCACGGGTCAAACGCGACGGTCGTCAGCCACAGTTGCGCATTGAGACACGCTTGTTTTTCCGCCTGAGTGCCTTTGCTGACGATCTGTCCAAGTACGTGCAGACAGCGAACATGCCGGCGCACGTCTATCAGCTCTGTCACACCATGTTGACCCAGGGGCTGCCGGATATCTGCATCAGCCATCGCAGTGACTGGGGCATTCGCCACCGCTTGCCGTCGATGCAGGATCAGGTGATGTACGTCTGGTTCGAAATGGCCTTCGGGTATCTTTGGGGAGCCAGTGATCTGCCGGTCGCCGGTGCCGATCGCTTCGCCAGAGCGGCCCATTGCTATTCGGGCAGCATGGACATCGTCCACTGCTATGGCTTCGACAACGCTTACTACCACACGCTGTTGTTCCCGGCGGTCTATCTGGCGCTGGGCCTGACGCCACCGCGCCACCATGTGGTCAACGAACTGCTGGACCTCGACGGCAGCAAGTTTTCCACCAGCCGGCGCCACCTCATCTGGGGCAAGGATTTTCTCGCCGAAACCGGCAGCGACTACGCGCGCATGGCCTTGATGCTCACCCGTCCTGAAGGCATGCGCAGCAATTTCACCGTGGCCCGGATCTGCGCCCGGATCAATGAGTTGTTCCCGGAAAAACTGAGTGCCTGGATGCAGCGTCTGCAAGCACGCTTGGCCGAGCACGGCGGCAAGATCCCCGAGCCTGGTGCCTGGCTGAGCGACCAGAAAAACTACCATGACGAGCTGCGCCAATGGATCGAGGGCTACCGGCAAGCAGCCTCGACGTCGACCTTTTCGCCACTGCGGATGGCCGAGCAGGTCGCGCAGGTCATCGACCGGGTCTCGCGTTTCAGTGCCGCGCAGGATTATCTGCTGAGTGCACCCGGGCAACCGCTGTCCAACCATGCCCGCACGTCGTTGGCATTGCAGGCGCTGACCGCACGTTGGCTGGCCTATGCCACCTATCCGTTGATGCCGGGCCTCAGCGAGCAATTGACTGACCTGCTCAATCTGGCCGAGCGCGAGTGCGATCCACAGCAGGCGAGTGCATTCTTCGCCGCAGGCCATGCGCCGGCGCTGCATCTACGGCTTGAACTGCCGCGATTGTCGGCAGAAGCCTTGGCGCGACTGATGCCGGGCCAGACTGGATGAGCCGCGTCATTGCACCACGGCCGGTCGGTATCGTCGGCCCGCTCACCGGGCCGCGTGCGGCCTACGGCGAGTGGTTGCGCCGGGCGGCGCAGGGTAGTGCGCTGCCATTGGTGTGGGCGGACGATGCGGCCGATCCGGTTGCTGCGGTCGATGCGGCACATCGTCTGTTGGCCGCCGGTGCCGAGGTGGTCATCGGCCATTTCAACAGCGAATGTGCCCGGGCGGCGGGGGCGCTTTACCGCGCCGCCGGGGTTCCATTGCTGCTGCCGGCAGCCACTGCCGCTGATCTGTGCCAGAGCGTGGGGGCATTCCGCCTGTGCGCCAGCGA
>NZ_QAIU01000578.1:0-760 GCF_003061205.1 Pseudomonas sp. HMWF006 | reverse complement strand
GCTCGCATGTCGCGGTCGCAGGCGAGATCCGTCGACGTGCACGGCCGGGAGCGCTTTACCTGGTGCCCGACGATTGCGTGGTCGACGAGTTCGACGCACTGCTTGCCGGCACCGGGGCGAGCACCTTGTGCCCGCATGCCACCCCGGATTTTGGCCAGTGCGTGGGCCTGGCGCTGGAGCTTGTCGCGGCTGCCTTTTCACGTGGCGAGCCAGTGGCCGCGTACCTGAACAGGCACGCCGATTTTGTTCACCGACAATACCGACCCGCCGACTACACGGTGGTCCTGCGTCAATACCCCGCACTCTGCGAAAACGATACAAGGACGTAATCATGGCTCTGCAATTTTCTGGCGCTGCGCCTGGACTGCCCGGCATCGGCGAGGGCGCTATGGCCCCCGACGATCTCGACCTCATGTTGGCGGCACTGCGCCAGGCCTTGATCCGACCACGGGGAGCGCTGGCCGCGCCCGCCGAGGCGGAACAGATAGCCGAGGCCGCCGAACGAGCGGTGGGGCAGTCGATCTGTGAGGCCGGGATTGGTCTGTCTCAAGCGCTTGATGTGTATGCCGGTCTGCTCAGCCAGCAAGGCGTTGCCACTGACCATCCGGGTTATCTGGCCTACATCGGGGCTGCGCCGACCCCGGCCGCCGCGTTGATGGACGGCTTGCTGTCGGCCAGCGGCATGATCGGTTCGGGATGGCTCGGCGGGGCGGGGTCGGCGCAGCCCCGATGTAGGCCAGATAACCCGGATGGTCAGTGG
>NZ_QAIU01000577.1:2428-8965 GCF_003061205.1 Pseudomonas sp. HMWF006 | reverse complement strand
CCATCTGCGTGTACGGCGCGCCGCCGACCAGCACGTCTTGCGTGGCATTCCACAGGCGTGGCTGAAAAGCATTCTTGATCAGCTCGCGATAAGTCGGACGCCGCGCACCGGATACGGGCGCGAGCACGGAGTCGCTGGAGGAAATCCGTTGTTGCTTGAGCATCAACTGGTCGAGCATGCGTCGGCCGATGTCGGCAAAGGTGCGACCGCCGCAGGACATTTCCACCGCGCTGCCAGGTGGGCCTACCGCTTGCGAAGCGGCAGACGCATTGTTGAGTGCGAGTCTGACTTTGGTCGCCACGGGGTTGCGCTCGCTGGTCACGTAAATGCCGGCATCGGGATCACGACTGCCGAACGGCGAAAAACCGTTGAACACGTTGTTGGCCCGCCCGTCCCAGAAATTGCGCACGTTGAACGCCGCATTGATCACCGACGGCGCATTACGCCCGGTGCTGCGTCGTACATTGATGCCGCCGACCTGAAAGATCCCGTCCGGTTGCTGCGTGCATTTGTCGAATCGCGGCTGATTGGGTTTGACGAAGTTGGCATCGAACACGCCTTGCGAGCCGACCACGTCATCGCTCGAGTAAACAATCGGCGAGTTGCGATCCAGTGGGTTGCTCAATACGTGGGTCGGGAAATCGCTCTTTTTCAACGTGTAGTTCGGCCCGCCCTTGCCGCCGGACAACGTCGCGTAAGACGCCACGTCGCCGGGAATATCCGAGGCGACAAAGGGTTTGTTGAAGATCGAGGCGACGTTGGCATTGGTGTGCGCCTGACCGGGGTTGAGCTGGTTGGTGATGCGGTGATCGACGCCGGCGTGGTAGTGGCAGGACGCACACGCCGTGGCGCCATCGCTGCCGACTTCCATGTCCCAGAACAGCGCCTTGCCCAGCAGGATCGCCGCGGAGCGGTTGAGCACGTAGTCGCTCATCAGGTCGACCTTGCGCCCGCCCTCGGTTCCGGATGGGTCGGGCGGAACCATGCCCCGCAAGGACTGCAGGCTGGGTATTTCCGGGACGGGCGAATCGACTTCGGCCGGTGCAGCGGCCAGCGTGTTGAAAGTGGCGAGTGCAAGGGCTGACCAGACAAGTCGGCAGATGTTCATGTGCTTCACCCTGACGTTGTTGTTATGCGTTTTGCCGGGCGAGAGGCGTCGTGGAGCAGGACTGGATGTCTCGTTTGCGCCGGTTAATGGGCGCAGTGCAATTAATTGGCCAGCTCCTGTAGAAACATTTTGCATCAATAAACGCAGAGGGCCGTACGCTGACAGCCACCGTTTCTGCTGGGGAATCGCCCCCAGAGTTGGGGATGAATTCAGCGCAAAAAAAAAACCGCTGCCCCTAAAGGAGCAGCGGTTTTTCAAGCGACCGCGTTAAGGCTTAGTAGCCCAGTGCGAAGTCTTCTTCTTTCATGTCCATCAGGTTGTTGGCGCCCGACAGCATGGTGGCCACGTGAGTACGGGTACGTGGCAGGATGCGCTGGAAGTAGAAGCGCGCGGTTTGCAGCTTGGCGGTGTAGAACGCTGCGTCGCCAGTGCCTTCTGCCAGCTTCTCGGCTGCCAGACGCGCCATGTCGGCCCAGAAGTAGGCCAGGCAGGCGTAACCGGAGTACATCAGGTAGTCCACGGAGGCCGCGCCGACTTCTTCGCGATCTTTCATGGCGGCCATACCGACCTTCATGGTCAGCTCGCCCCACTCTTTGTTCAGTGCAGCCAGCGGTGCAACGAATTCTTTAACGGCTTCGTTGCCTTCGTTGTTCTGGCAGAACTTGTGGACGATCTTGGTGAAGCCTTTCAGAGCCTCGCCTTGGGTCATCAGCACTTTACGGCCCAGCAGGTCGAGTGCCTGGATGCCGGTGGTGCCTTCGTACAGCATCGAAATGCGGCTGTCGCGAACGTTCTGCTCCATGCCCCACTCGGCGATGAAACCGTGACCGCCGTAGATCTGCACGCCGTGGTTGGCCGCTTCGAAACCGACTTCGGTCATGAACGCCTTGGCGATTGGCGTCATGAACGCCAGCAGCGCATCGGCCTTCTTCTTCTCTTCTTCATCGACGCCGTATTTGACGATGTCGACCTGTTTGGCGGTGAAGTACACCATCGCGCGGTTGCCTTCGGCGAACGCCTTCATGGTCAACAGCATGCGACGTACGTCAGGGTGCACGATGATCGGGTCGGCAGCTTTGTCCGGCGCTTTCGGGCCAGTCAGGGAGCGCATTTGCAAACGATCGCGAGCGTATTTCAGACCACCCTGGAAGCCGATTTCGGCGTGGGCCAGCCCCTGCAGCGCGGTCCCCAGACGTGCGGTGTTCATAAAGGTGAACATGCAGTTCAGGCCTTTGTTCGCCGGGCCGATCAGGAAACCGGTGGCGCCGTCGAAGTTCATCACGCAAGTGGCGTTGCCGTGGATGCCCATCTTGTGTTCCAGCGAACCGCAGCTCACGGCGTTGCGTGCACCGAGGGTGCCATCGGCATTCGGCAGGAACTTTGGAACGATGAACAGGGAAATGCCTTTGGTGCCAGCCGGTGCATCCGGCAGACGAGCCAGCACGATGTGGACGATGTTGTCGGCCATGTCGTGTTCGCCGGCCGAGATGAAAATCTTGGTGCCGGAAACTTTGTAGGAACCGTCGGCCTGAGGTTCGGCCTTGGTGCGCAGCATGCCCAGGTCGGTGCCGCAGTGCGGTTCGGTCAGGCACATGGTGCCGGTCCATTCGCCGGAAACCAGTTTGGTCAGATAGGCTTCTTGCTGCTCAGGGGTGCCGTGCTCGGAGATGGTGTTCATCGCACCGTGCGACAGGCCTGGGTACATGCCCCACGACCAGTTGGCTTCACCGACCATTTCGCTGACGGCCAGACCCAGCGACTCCGGCAGGCCTTGACCACCGTGCTCGACGTCGTGCGCCAGGCTTGGCCAGCCGCCTTCGACGAATTGCTTGTACGCCTCTTTGAAGCCCGTCGGGGTTTTCACGCCGGACTCGCTCCAGGTGCAACCTTCGAGGTCGCCCACACGGTTCAGCGGTGCCAGTACCTGCTCACAAAACTTGGCGCCTTCTTCGAGAATGGCGTCAACCATGTCTGGAGTTGCGTCTGCGCAAGCCGGAAGGCTCTGATAGTGCGCTTCGTAGCCGAGCAGTTCGTCACGAACGAAGCGAATATCACGCAAGGGGGCCTTGTAGTCAGGCATAGCGATAAACCTCTGCTGATGTAACCGGGAATGAACGACCGTGTTGATTTGTTGTGACGGTCAAACAGTTGTTTGAAACATACGTTTACGCCGAAATCTTGTCAAGCGTCGATCTTTTGCCGTTCGTCTTCCCTTCTTTCAAACGCCAGACACAGCAAACCGCCATGGACGCCAACGCGCCACAGGTACTGAAAAAAGATTAGTTGAGGAAGAAGGACTTACAACGCAAAACGCCGCGACAAGGCGCGGCGTTGTTCAGGCATGCAGCAAAAAATCAGGCAAACGTATCGATGATCGTACCGAGCATTTCATCGGAAGCCTTGGCGACTTTGACGCCCAGCTCCGCCTGAATCTTGCCTTGTGACATCTCGACCATATTGCTGGCCAGATCCGACTGCTGCGAACGATCGACACCACGCAGGCGATCGACCTGAACTTCGGACGACTGGCTGGTCACCGAGCGCTCAATGGTGCTGCTGGCGATCTGGCTGGCTGCCTGATCGACACGATTCTGCCCGGTCTGAATCGAGCTCAAACCTGCATAAAAAGCTGTGTTACCGGAGATTTCCATGAAAGCGCTCATCCTTGGGAAGGATCAATAGGCGCCATTGAATCAGACGCGCCAGAAAAACACCCGTCAAAAACACTAATGGCACAGTGCCTGCTCATAGCCAGCCTTCATGGGCTAAGCCTAGTCGAGCAGATCCAGTTGCAAATGTTCCGCCACTGCTTCGGCACTCAACGCCTTGAGCTTGGGCACGCGCCCCAGGCACGGCGCCGGAATCCGCTCGGCCAACGTGGCGAGGTTCTCCTCCAGCCGGGAAGTCTTCGGGTCGATGATATTCGCCACCCACCCCGCCAGTTGCAGACCATCGCGGGCAATCGCCTCGGCCGTCAGCAACGCATGGCTGATGCACCCCAACCGCACGCCGACCACCAGAATTACCGGCAACTTCAATGCAATCGCCAGATCGGACAGATTGTCCTGATCAGCCAACGGCACCCGCCAGCCGCCCGCACCTTCGATCAAGGTGAAGTCGGCGTTCATGGCCAGAATGGCGCGCATCGGCGTCAGCAACGACTGCACCGTCAGCGCAACGCCCGCCTCGCGCGCCGCCAGATGCGGAGCAATGGCCGGCTCGAACGCGACCGGATTGACCTGTTGATAACTCAGCGGCACCGAACACTCGGCGAGCAGCGCCAGGGCGTCGGCATTACGCAACCCCTTCGGCGTCACCTCGCAGCCGGACGCCACCGGTTTGCCCGCCGCCGTACTCAACCCTGCTGACCGCGCCGCATGCAGCAACCCGGCAGCCACGGTGGTCTTGCCCACATCCGTGTCCGTTCCGGTGATGAAATAGGCTGCGCTCATAAGGGTTTCTCCAACACGGCGTAAACCACTTGATAGGTCGCCGGCAATCCCTGTGCCTGACGGTACTGCTCGTAAGCCTCGACCAGTCCGAGAATCCGCGCCCGCCCGGTCAAACCGCCCGGCCGGCCGGGATTCAGATTGTGCGCACCCAGCGCCTTGAGCTCATGGGTCAGGCTGCGCACATCCGGGTAATGCAGCACGTGCGCCTGAGTCTGCAGACTCGCCGTGCGCAAACCACTGGCTGCGCACAACTGCTCATACCGGGCGAACTCGCGGAAGCGGTTGACGTGCACCAGGCCATCGACCTGACGCCAGCTGTCGCGCAACTCAAACAGCGTCCCGACACAAAGACTAGCAAACGCAAAAATCCCGCCGGGTTTGAGCACGCGATACGCTTCGCCGAGTACCGCTTCAAAATCCGCACACCACTGCACGGCGAGGCTGGAGAAGATCAGATCGCAGGTTTCATCGTGCAGCGGCAGACGCTCCGCATCACCGGCAATGAAGTGCTGAGCGCCACCCAACGGCCGTGCGTGAGTGAGCATGCCCTCGGCAATGTCCAGCGCCACGCCGTGACCGGCGACAAAGCGCTCGGCCAGTGCGCGAGTGAAATACCCGGTACCACAGCCCACATCCAGCCAGCGCGATGGGACAAAATTTACCGGCAAGCGCCGCAGCAACTGCGCACCGACATCCCGTTGCAACTCGGCGACGCTATCGTAACTGGCCGCTGCACGGGAAAAGGAGGCTGCAACCTGGCGCTTGTCAGGCAAGCCACCCGGCAGCACAAGAGACAGATCAGTCATCGGCGCACTCATGTAAAAACGCCTGGATCGCACCCGCTACTCCGTGCGGGTCTTCCAGCAGAAATCCGTGGCTGGCCTGTTCGATCAGACCAATTTCGATATCCGGCAGCAGGGCGAACAATGCGCCCGCCGCCTCGGCCGGCACCAATTCATCGAGGCCGGCAAACAGATGAAACTGCGGCCCGCGAAAGCTTTGCAACGCTTCGCGGGTGTCCAGTTGCGCGAGCAATTCCAGCCCGGCCATTAGTGCAGGCACAGCGGTGTGCGGCGCGCCACCGAGCATCAACCGGGACAGACCGCGCGAGTCCTGCGCGCCTTGGGCACACAACAGCGAGAAACGTTTGAGGGTGGTACGCGGGTCGGCATTACAGCCAGCGAGAAAGGCATCGAACGTCTCGCCCGGCATTGCGCTCGACCATTGCTCATGGACAACGAAGCATGGATTGCTCGCCAGCGTCAGCAACCCGCAGCACCGTTCGCCACGGCGCGCCGCCAGTTCGGACGCGAGCATGCCGCCCAGCGACCAACCGCCGAGCCAGACGTCTTGCGCGATGCGCTCATCGAGTTCGTCGAGCCAGTCTTGCGGGTCACTGGAGTCCAGCTCTGGCAACGGTTCGATCTCGACATGCAAATGTTCATCGAGGCCCTGCAACGCCGCCGCCAAAGGTTCCAGCGGCGAAACGCCGAGGCCCCAGCCGGGCAACAGAATCAGACGATTACGCATGGCTTGGCTCCGACGACAATTGGGCAAAGCAATCCGCCAGTCCTTCTAACAATAGCTGCACCTGCGCCTCGCTGTGGGCGGCGGTCAGGGTGACGCGCAGCCGAGCGCTGCCAGCAGGCACGGTCGGTGGACGAATGGCGGAGACCATCAGTCCACGTTCGCGCAACATCTGCGACAGGCGCACGGCGCGACCGGCATCGCCGATCAGAATCGGCTGGATCGGGGTGAAACTGTCCATCAGTTGCAGGCCGATCTGCCCGGCACCGTGGCGGAACTGGCGGATCAACGTTTGAAGATGCTCGCGGCGCCAATGCTCGGTGCGCAGCAGCTCCAGACTTTTCAGCGTGGCACAGGCCAGCGCGGGCGGCTGGCTGGTGGTGTAGATGTAGGGCCGGGCGAACTGGATCAGGCTTTCGATCAGCTCCGCGCTGCCGGCAACAAAGGCGC